>NZ_ASZW01000132.1:0-13352 GCF_000468215.1 Arthrobacter sp. CAL618
CCCGCGAAGGCCCCGGCCGTGTCTGTTTCTCCGACGTCGGCTGAAACTCGGGCCGCGATGGGCGGACCCTTTGGCGTCGTCTGGGTCGGTCAACTGCACAGAGAATGTTGAACTGTCCCGCATGTACTGACTGTAAACCCATTGCGCCCCAATGCAAGGTTTTGGTGGGCCAACCGGGCCCTTAAATACGAGCGGTGCCTAAAACAGGATCGGAATGGGACGCAGCGGGTCCGTTGAGCCGAATCAACGCCGCGCTGACCTGCGCCATGATCCCCGCCTTTGAAAGGCCGAGCGGGTAGGCTGACTAGTCGTGGGATCCCTTCGAACTTGTTCACGCTCTGCCTGTGAGCGCGCCGCCGTCGCGACGCTCACCTTCGTGTACTCCGATTCCACCGCGGTCCTTGGTCCACTGGCCACCTACGCTGAACCCCATTGTTACGATCTGTGTACCTCTCACGCCGAACGACTGACCGTTCCCCGGGGCTGGGAAGTAGTCAGACTCGCCCTGCCATCGACGCCACAGGAACCCCACCCCGACGACCTCGTTGCCCTCGTCAACGCCGTCCGTGAAGCTGCCACCGACCGCAACCAGGACACTGGCCCCGTGATCCGCGGCAACAAGGGAACCCTTGAACCACCCGCTGGCGCAGCCGGCGCACGACGCGGGCACCTGCGCATCCTCCGCGAACAGTAGAATCCTCGCGGACAGAAGCCGAGGCGGTCCCGGGGCAAATCACGGTTCTGCCTCCGCCATGCCCGCGATAAGCTTGGTTCATGAGCCCCATATCGCCTGATCTGCTTGCTGTGGTCCGCTGTCCCGTCACTGGCTCAGCGCTGGTTGAAGAAGGGGAGTTCCTGGTTTCCTCTGTGACCGACAGCACAGGAAACCCGGTGCAATACAGCATCGACGAGGGCATCCCTGTGCTCCTCCGCCCCGAACTACTAGTAGCAGCCACCGAGGCCGGCTCCGACGAGCACGACGGGCCAGTCGCAAATTAGTCCCAGTGCAGCACCAACGAACAGGAATGCGCCACACCATGACCTTTGACTTCAAAGTTGCCGACCTCTCACTCGCCGAAGCGGGGCGCCACCAGATCCGCCTGGCCGAGCATGAAATGCCAGGACTCATGGCTTTGCGCCGTGAATTCGGTGACAGCCAGCCGCTCAAAGGCGCACGCATCGCCGGCTCCCTGCACATGACGGTTCAGACCGCAGTGCTCATTGAAACCCTCACCGCGCTCGGCGCCGAGGTCCGGTGGGCCTCGTGCAACATTTTCTCCACCCAGGACGAAGCTGCCGCGGCGATAGTCGTTGGCTCGGGCACAGCAGACCAGCCCGCCGGGGTACCGGTCTTCGCCTGGAAAAACGAGACCCTCGAGGAGTACTGGTGGACCACCACCCAGATCCTCAGCTGGCCGGGCGAGCAAGGCCCCAATATGATCCTCGACGACGGCGGCGACGCCACCCTGCTGGTGCACAAGGGCGTTGAATTCGAGGCAGTCGGTGAGGTTCCCGCCGGACCGTCCGAGGACGACATTGACTACTCCCACGAATTCTCGGTCGTCCTGGACGTCCTCCGCGGCACCCTCGCCGCTGACCCGCAGAAATGGACCCGGATCGCAGCAGACATCAAGGGTGTGACGGAAGAGACCACCACTGGCGTGATGCGGCTTTACCAGCTGGCACAGCAGGACAAGCTGCTGTTCCCGGCCATCAACGTCAACGACTCGGTCACTAAATCCAAGTTCGACAACAAGTACGGCATTCGGCACTCCCTACCCGACGGTCTCAACCGTGCGACCGACGTCCTCATCGGAGGAAAGGTCGTCGTCGTGTGCGGGTACGGAGACGTTGGAAAGGGTGCCGCTGAGGCACTCCGTGGCCAGGGTGGACGAGTCATCGTCACCGAGATCGACCCGATCTGCGCGCTTCAGGCCGCGATGGACGGATACCAGGTGGCCCGGCTCGAGACGGTGCTGGCACAGGGTGACATTTTCATCACCACGACCGGCAACAAGGACGTCATCATGGCGCACCACATGGCCGGAATGAAGCACCAGGCCATCGTTGGAAACATTGGCCACTTCGACAATGAGATCGACATTGCGGGTCTGGCGAAAACCCCCGGCATCCGCAAGGTCGAGATCAAGCCCCAGGTACACGAATGGGTCTTCCCGGCCGATGAGGCGACCGGCGCGGCCGAGCACACCATCATCATGCTGTCCGAGGGCAGGCTGCTGAATCTGGGCAATGCCACCGGGCACCCCTCCTTCGTGATGAGCAACTCGTTCGCCAACCAGACCATCGCCCAGATCGAACTGTTCACCAAATGGAAGCAAAACGATCTCGAGGGAAACCGCGAGTACGCCAACCAGGTGTATGTCCTGCCCAAGATCCTCGATGAGAAGGTGGCCCGGCTGCACCTCGACGCGATCGGCGTCGAGCTAACCGAGCTCACCAAAAGCCAGGCAGAATACCTCGACATCGAGGCATCGGGTCCTTACAAATCGGATCACTACCGCTACTAGCCGCTGGCTTGACGTGGCTGTGACCTAGAGCTTGGCCAAAAATGGCTGCCCCACACCGTAAAATCGGTGGTGGGGTGGCCATTTTTTCAGCAGGATTGTGGGTAGGACAAGATGACTGAAGGTCAGCAGGGTATGAGCAGGAGCCGAAAAGGGTGGGTCATCGGTGGGGTGGCGGTGACGGCTGTCCTGATCGCGGCCGGCGCCGCAATAGCTGTCGCCCCCAACTGGGCCGGGATCGAAAACGTGCCAGCCGCAACCTCCTCACCGAACGCCACCTCCTCACCGAACGCCACCGTGCCCGAGGCGACGCCGTCCCCAACACCCACGGTGGCGACAGCATTTGAGTTCGGGGCGACTCCCGCCGACAACGCCGAAGAGGTCAATCCGATCGCGGTGCCCGAAATCCGGGTTGAAAACGCGGTCATCGAAAGCGTGACGCTCCGTTCAGCAGACGGCGGGCAGCCAGTTGAAGGCACATTCAGCGACGGCGATTCGGTGTGGACGGCCAGCGAGCGACTCGAGTTCGCCACCACCTACGACTTCGACTTTGTGCTGGCCGACGCCGCTGGGAATACCGCCACCGAATCGCAAAGCTTCACTACCGTGATGCCCGCCAACGAAGCCGATGCGGGTATCTACCCGTTGGACGGCACCACCGTGGGAACGGGCCAGCCAATCGAGATCAACTTCAGCGAGCCGGTAATTAATCGCGACGACGTGGAGTCAGCGATCACCATTACGAGCTCCAGCGGCCAGGCCGGGGCCTTCCATTGGCTCAGCGACACCAAAGTGCGATACCGCGCCGAAGAGTTCTGGGCACCCAACAGCACCATCACCGTCGACATGAATCTGTTTGGGGTGGACTACGGCAACGGCATGATCGGTAACTTTGACAACCAGATGACCATCAATACCCACAACACCAAACTGGCGGTCGTCGACAACGAGACCAAGATGATGGACGTCTATATTGATGGGGCCCTGACCCGAAGCTTCCCCATCACTCTCGGAACGGAGGACTGGCCGTCGACGATCGGCTACCACGTGGTGATGGAGCAGTACGAATCCACCAAATTCACCGCCGAGTCAATTGGGCTGGAGCCCGGGGACGACGCCTACTATGAGCCCACAGTCGTCAATCATGCAAGCCGCATCTCCAACGGCGGTGCTTTCGTGCACGAAGCGTTGCCTGCCGCCCAGGTCGCGCTGGGTAACATCAACGTCTCCCACGGGTGCATCGGAATGTCTCCTGAGGGAGCCAAGTACTTCTACGACACCTTCGGCCCGGGCGACGTCGTTCAGATCAAGAACACCGGCTACGGCCCGATGTTCATCTGGGACGGCTTCGGCGACTGGAACACCCCCTGGAGTGAATACAGCAACCAGCCGTAACCATCGGAATCCCAGCACGCCTGACGGATTACTGGCTGAACGGCAGCCGGTGTAGCCGCTCGGCAGCCTTGGTGGTGCGTGCACGCTGCCGCATCAGCCTTCCGAGGTCCCGCTCCCGACGTTCGGCGAGGACCGCGTTGAGGAAGTCCTCGGGGTGGGTGTCTGCGGGGGGCAGTGGAGCGACGTAAACGGACACCTCGGTTGCCAGCTCGGTTGCCAGCGTCTGTCGCGCCATCAGGGTCAGGCGGGGTGCCTGGCCGATGAATGCCGCTACCCGCCGTGCCAGGGGATCCGGAAGTTGAAGAAGATCCGCGGTGGCAAGCCAGCCCGTGAGATGCGGGGGAGTCACAGCCCGGGTCCGGGGTTTCTCCATCACCCGTTCATGCATGGAGTAGGTGCCCGCCAGCAGGTCACCCAGCCGCTTCGAGCGCTCATTGAACACCGCTACCAGGAATGCCAGGGAACCCACCAGCAGGTAGATTTCGAGGACGGCGAGCATCCCGCGAATGAAGGCATGCCGGAAGCGGATGGCGCCGCCGTCGTCGCGCACTATCCTCAGCCCCATGACCAATCGGCCCAGCGATTTGCCCCTGGTCAGGGTCTCGATGGTCACCGGGACCACGAGCACGACGAAGATGACCAGGACCAGGACCAGCGCCTGGCTCAAGGCTGGGTCAAGCGAACCCCCCAAGGTGCCGCTGACCCCCAGAATGATCGCCAGGGCCAGAAGGGCCTGGGCGATGATGTCGATGAGCAGGCTGATGCTGCGGGCGCCGAAGGACGCGGGACGCAACTCCAGGACTACTGCCTCACCTGTCACCACCGAACTCATTGCACATCTCCCTGGTCGACCGGGCCCCGGTGGGCCCTTCATCCTGAAGCTTATCGGCCGCGGCCCGGCTAAGCTGAAAGGGTGGACGTTGATGCTTTCGTTGAGGTGAACCGCCCGGATTGGGAGCGGCTTGATGAGCTGGTCCGCCGGCGGAAGCTGTCGGGGGCCGAGGCCGATGAACTGCTGGTGCTCTATCAACGCACCTCGACCCACCTGTCGATGATCAGGTCAATCGCCCCCGAGAGTGCCCTGTCGGGCGCCTTGTCAATGCGGCTGTCCCGAGCTCGGACCCGATTCACCGGCGCCCGCTCCAACTTTATGGAAGACGTCGCAGGTTTCTTCGTCGTCTCCCTCCCCGCGGCCTTCTACCGGGTGCGGTGGCTGACCGTCGTCGTCGGCGTGCTCTTCATCGGGGTGGCCTGGCTGTACGGTGCCTGGGTGGCTAATACTCCGGGAGTCATCGCGGCGATGGGCGGCGACGAGTTCGCTGAGCAGTACGTCCAGGAAGATTTCGTCAACTACTACTTCGAGAACCCTGCGGCATCCTTCGCGGGCCTCGTGTGGACCAACAACGCCTGGATTGCGTTGCAGGCGGTGGCCTTCGGGGTGACTGGCGTCTGGGGGCCGTGGATCCTGTATCAGAATGCCCAGGGCGTCGGCATGGCTGGTGGCACCATGGCTGCCTACGGTGAATTGGACACGTTCTTCATCTACATCCTGCCCCACGGCTTTATGGAGCTGACGGCCATCTTCATCGCAGCCGCGGCAGGGTTGCGCATCTTCTGGTCCTGGGTGTCGCCGGGGTCCAGGACCAGGGCCAACGCGCTCGCGGAGGAAGGCCGATCGCTCATCACCGTTGCGCTTGGCCTGGTGCTCGTTCTTTTCATCTCCGGGCTGGTGGAGGGGTTCGTTACGCCCAGCCCGCTCCCCGCCTGGCTGAGGATCAGCATTGGGTTCCTGGTGTTCGCCAGCTACTGGGCCTATACGCTGCTGCTGGGACGCCGGGCGGTGAACGCCGGATATACCGGGGATCTTTCGAGCCTTGACCGGGGCGAAACGGTTCGCACTGCCTGATTTGTTGGTGCTGGCAGGTCCAGGACTTTGGTCAGCCGCCCGACGTCGGACCGGCCTCCACAGGATCCAAGGGGCGCGGCGGTACGCTCGTTCGTAAGTACTTGCGCAATTTCTAGGAGATAACCCAGTGGCTGAAAACGACGAGACCAAGCAGCACACTGGAGCTGACGTGCCAGCCGGGGAGTCCGCCCCGGAGACGACAGCGATTCCGGTGGAACCGGCTGGTGAATCGGTCATTGCTCAACGGAGTTCACTACCGATGCGCAGGGCGAGCACGATGCCGGATCTCAGCCGCTTCGACGACAAGGAGCCGGCCAGGGGTGCAGGTGCGACAGGCCCCGCTGCGGCAGCAACTGCCGAACAGAGCGACCCGGAGCCGGCCAGTGATTCTGTCGGTGACAGCCCCGCGCCCAGGAGCTCCGTGTCGGACCAGCCTGAGTCCAGCAGCTCCGCGACCAGCGGTACCGTCGACGATCCCGCGCCTGACACTGCGGCTCTGTCGGCCCGTCCGTCTGAGGAAGAAGCGAAACGTCGGGCCGCCGAACGGGATGAAGCATTCACCAGCAAACCCGTCATGGCGCGGGTATTCCAGGTCCTGATCGCCGGGTTCTTCCCGATCATGCTCCTCGCGGCGGCGATCCGGGCGGTCACCTCACCTCTCTTCCTCTGGGTGGAGTACCACCGGCCGGGCTTCCCGGCCGACAGCTTCGGCTTCAGCACCGACGACCGAATGACCTATGGGTCGTACACCGTCGACTACATCCTCAACTGGGCGTCGCCGCGCTACCTCGGAGAGCTGGTCAATTCCGACGGCGACCAGCTTTTCCTGGACAGCGAGGTGGGGCACATGCTCGACGTCAAGGTGGTCCTGGTGATCAGCTTCGCCGTCGCGCTCGCGATGTTCGTCTTCACCATCGCCGCCTGCTGGTACCTGGCGCGCACCTATCCCGGCGGTGTCCGCAGAGGCCTGTTCGCCGGGGCCCTCACAACCCTGATCCTGATGATTGCACTCACCGTGACTGCCATCCTCGGCTGGCAGACCTTCTTCACCCAGGTCCACGCCCTGTTCTTCGCCGACGGCACCTGGACCTTCAGGGCCGACGACACCCTTATCCGGCTCTTCCCGGCACAGTTCTGGATGGACGCAGCAATCACCGTCGCGGCGCTCGTCCTCATCGTCACGGTGGTCACCCTCGTGCTCACCTGGCCCACAAAGGGCCGACGCGACAGGTCGCGGCTCGCAGGTGAGGCCGCCCAGCAGCGTCGCCTGGATTCGTTGGCGCTCTAGCGAGCCAGTCCACCGCTGAGAAGCGAGATGTGGTGGGCTGGTGGTTCCCCAGGTCGCCAGAGCTAACCCTTCAGCGGTTTGGCGGAGGTTGACGGGTTCGAGGCCGGAACGGCGCGGGCTGAACGCCACACGCAATCAGCCCCTTGATGAGGATCAGATCCAGCTGGGCATCCACATGCGAAGCCGCCACTGGTCATAGGGGATGAGCTCGGCCGTCCAGATCGGCAGGAAATAGGCGGAGAGCAGCACGGCCGCCGCCACGAACCCGCCGACCAGCATCAGGCCCGTCCGGCGGCGCGCGGGAGGGGCCCAGGAACGGCCGAGGATCAGGCCCAGGCAGTAGACGAGGGCCAGGATGAGGAAGGGCTGAAAGGCGATGGCGTAGAAAAAGAAGGTGGTCCGTTCCGGGTAGAGGAACCATGGCAGATACCCTGCCGCGACACCGGCGAGGATAGCGCCAGCGCGCCAATCCCGCCGTCCCACCCAGAAGAAGATCAGCACGATGAGGGCGATTGCCGCGGACCACCAGATCAGTGGGTTGCCTACTGAAGTTACCGCACGGGAGCAAGCCTCGACTGCGCACCCCTGGTCGACACCCAAATCACCCTTGTAGTAGAAGGACACTGGTCGGCCCATCACCAACCAGGACCAGGGAGTGGACTCGTACGGGTGTTCGGAGCCGAGACCCTCATGGAAGGTATACGCCGCCCGGTGGTAGTCGGCGAGCGACCGGATCGACGCCGGGAGCCACTCCCACGCTGGGGCTGGGTGGTCTGCTGCCCACTGGCGGTTGTACGCGTCGGAGGACAGGAACCAACCGGTCCACGTGGCCAGATAGGTCAGGGCAGCGAGCGGTACGAGTGAGGTAAAAGCCTGAACCCCGTCCCTTAGGACAGCGCCGGTAATCCACCGCTGCACCCCGACAACCCTGCGGGCGTTCATGTCCCAGAGCACGGTCATCAGGCCGAACACCGCGATATACGGGATTGCTGACCACTTGGTGCCCAGGGCCAGGCCAAGACTGAGACCAGCCACAATCCGCCAGGGTCGCAGCCCGAGCCACGGACCGTACAGCAAGTCGGCGGCCGACGGTCGAGCGCCGCCCGGGGCCGCAGCCGCCAGCACCGACAGCTTCGCCGCTAGTTTCCGGCGTGCGTGGTCCCGGTCCAGCAGCAGCGCGCCAAACGCTACCACCAGCCAGAACATCAGGAACACATCAAGGAGTGACGTCCGGGAATGCACCAGGTGATGCCCGTCGACGGCGGTGAGCAAGCCGGCAGCTGCACCGAGGATCGGGGAACCGAAAAGCCGCTGAGCGATGAGAGCGATGAAAAGTATGGACAGCGTGCCCACCACGGCGGCGGAGAAACGCCAGCCAAACGGGTTATCACTACCGAAAAGGAGCATCCCCATGGCGATCATCCACTTGCCCACCGGTGGATGCACCACATAGTCGGGGGTGCCCAGGATGACCCCGGTATTGCCGCTGTTGAAGTCGGCGTCGGGGTCCTCGGGCCATTCCCGCTCGTACCCGGACAGCAGGTAGGAGTAGGCGTCCTTGACGTAGTACGTTTCGTCGAAGACCAGGGTCTCAGGTTCGCCAAGTCTGACGAACCGGAGCAACCCACCGATCACCATGACGGTCAGCGGTAGGAGCCACGCAAGAATTCCCATCGGGAGGCGCTCGCCGAGTAGCCGACGTCGCAGCACCACCGCGTCATAGGCGGTGCGCGGAGAATGAACCCAGCCGTGAGCCGCCGGAACCCCGGCAGCCGGCGGCGGGGAAACGGCGGTATGACTCACCTTGCTTATGCTACCGCCAGGGTGGGCCAGCGGCGCTGGCGCTGCGGGTCTACGCTGGAACGGTGAATACCACTGGCAACACCCACGATGATAGCGACGCTTCGCCCCTGGAATCCGACGCGATCTCCTCTGACGAGGACGCATCCGAAGAATTCGAGACAGCGGCGGATTTCGCCGCACAGGGCACTCCCGACGGCGGCCGGATTGTCCTTGCTGCAACCCCGATCGGGAACGCGAACGACGCGTCAGCACGCCTGGTCTCGCTGCTGCAAACTGCTGACATTGTCGCCGCCGAGGACACCAGGCGGCTGCAACGGCTGCTGAGGGCACTTGAGATCAGGGTGCAGGGCAGGATTGTCAGCTATCACGAGCACAACGAGGTGGCCCGGACGGCTGAATTGCTGGAACAGGTGGCGGGCGGAAAGACCCTGCTCATGGTCACCGACGCCGGGATGCCGTCAGTTTCCGATCCCGGGTATCGGCTGGTGGAGGCCGCGATTGCCGACGGCGTCGAGGTCACCATGGCTCCGGGCCCGTCAGCAGTGCTGACCGCGCTTGCCCTCTCAGGGCTCCCGACGGACCGATTCTGTTTTGAAGGATTCCTGCCGCGCAAGACGGGGGAGCGGAACTCGCGCCTGGCTGAGCTCGCTGACGAACGGCGGACCATGGTGTTCTTCGAGGCACCCCACCGCCTCGAGGTGATGTTGAGGTCGCTGCACCAGGTCCTGGGAGCGGACCGCCCGGCGGCGGTAGCGCGGGAGCTCACCAAACGTTACGAGCAGGTACTCAGGGGCCCACTAGCTGAGCTGCTGGACTGGGCGGAAACCACTGAGGTCAGGGGCGAGATCGCCGTCGTCGTCGGTGGCGCACCACCGGCCGCACCCGCCAACCCGGCGGACCGGGTGGCCGCAGTAGCCGCTCTGGTGGACGAGGGGATCCGGTTGAAGGATGCCGTGGCGGCAGTCGCCGAGGAATCGCGGATCAGTAAGCGGGAGCTCTACGCTGCCGTGATCGCCGCGCGCTGATCGCCGCGCGCTGATCGCCGCGTCATGACCGGGGTCTGCCGCTACCCACCTGGATATCGTTGTGCATCTGGACAGCGCAGGACGGGTGACGCCGTGCAGGCTGGCATGGACAGGCCTCCAATCCCGGGTCTAGCGTGGTGCTGGACGGCCAACGCGCCGATTTCTCGCGATTCCCACCCCGCAAACCCTCTTGGAGGCACCGACTATGGCAGTTACCACCCAGCGTGAGCAGGAACTTTTGGCCCAGGTTCCCACCGGCCTGCTGATTGGCGGTAGCTGGCGGGACGCCTCGACCGGGAAGACCTTCGACATCGAGGATCCGGCCACCGGGAAGATCCTCAAAACCATCGCTGACGCCAGCCCCGCCGATGGCATGGCGGCCCTGGACGCGGCCGCCGCCGCGCAGGAGAGCTGGGCTCGTACCGCCCCCCGTGAACGGGGTGAAATCCTGCGGCGTGCCTTTGAGCTGGTTACCGCCCGCGCGGATGACTTCGCGCTCTTGATGACCATGGAAATGGGGAAGCCCCTCGCAGAGGCACGCGGCGAAGTGACCTACGGCGCGGAATTCCTGCGCTGGTTCTCTGAGGAAGCGGTGCGCGCGACGGGCCGGTACTCCACCTCACCCGACGGCAAGACCCGGATCCTGGTGAACAAGAAGCCCGTCGGTCCGTGCCTGTTGATTACGCCGTGGAACTTCCCGCTGGCGATGGCTACCCGCAAAATCGCGCCGGCCATCGCCGCCGGCTGCACCATGGTGCTCAAGCCCGCCAACCTGACACCGCTCACGTCGTCGTTGTTCGCCGCAGTTCTCGAAGAGGCTGGCCTGCCCAAGGGCGTGCTCAACGTTGTCCACACCTCCGACGCCCAGGGCGTCACCGGGCCGCTGATCGACGACAGCCGCCTCCGCAAGCTGTCCTTCACCGGGTCGACCCCGGTGGGCCGCAACCTGCTGGCCGCAGCGGCGAAGAACGTGCTGCGCACGTCGATGGAGCTCGGCGGCAACGCCCCATTCGTGGTCTTCGAAGACGCTGACGTCGACGCCGCAGTGGCGGGCGCGATGCTCGCGAAGCTTCGCAACATGGGAGAAGCCTGCACCGCAGCCAACCGGTTCATCGTCCACGAATCGGTGGCGGCTGAGTTCGCCGAGAAGTTCGCTGCGAAGATGAAGACGCTCGAAACGTCCCGCGGCACCGAGGAAACCTCGACGCTCGGCCCGCTCATCGATGAGAAGAGCCGCACCAAGGTGCACGAACTGGTCACTTCAGCACTCGACGACGGAGCCACCTGCCTCGTCGGTGGCGCGCCGGTGGACGGCCCAGGGTACTTCTACCAGGCGACCGTCCTGACCGATGTGGCACCGGGATCGCGGATCCTGCAGGAAGAGATCTTCGGTCCCGTCGCGCCAATCATCACCTTCGCCTCGGAGGACGAGGCAGTCCGGCTAGCCAATGACACCGAGTACGGACTGGTTGCCTATGTGTTCACCCGCGATCTGAACCGCAGCTTGCGCATCGGTGAGCGGCTCGACGTCGGGATGCTCGGCCTGAACGCTGGCGTGGTGTCCAACGCCGCGGCGCCGTTTGGGGGAGTGAAGCAGTCCGGGCTGGGCCGTGAGGGTGGTTCCGAGGGGATCGAGGAGTACCTCTACACCCAGTACGTCGGCATCGCTGACCCCACCGCTTCCTGACGACTCGCTGAGGTCATGGTCAGGAGTCGTTGGAGAGGGACCTGGGCAGCCACCGAGCCCTGAACCGCACGGTGCGGCTGCTGCGTTCCCGGAGGGACCGGACGACGGACTCGATGTCCTCCCACCCGGCGTGCACGAGGTGGTCCGGGTGGGCGTACTCCTCAGTCTCGTAGGCGCAGCTGAGCCGAGCCAGGGCGGTCGCCGCCGCATCATCAATCCTGGTGCTGGCCGCTAGCCGGGTAGCGAAGGTTCGGGGGGTGTCGGTGGGCAGCGCAGGGTGGCCATAGTCGGCCGCAAGGTCGGTGGCTTCGGCCCAGGCCAGTGTTGCTGCCCCCCTGGATCCTACGGCCGCGTTGAACTTGCGACGGCGATTCCGGCTGCGCAGGGTGCGCAACAGGAACGGCACGATGAGCAGGAGTGCAGCGACCACCAGTGCCGCTGTGATCAGAGCCGAGGTCTCCCTCGCCCGGTCAGGATCGGCTTCTCCGGCAGGCTGGCCGTCGGCGCCCATCGGGGGATCCACTGGCGTGCCCGGTTCGAGCGGCGGATTGCCCCCCGGCGTCAGGTCGTCGGTATTCGGCACCGGCGATCCGGGGGCAAAGGCCGTCTGCGCGTAGTCGGGAACCACGCCGCGGGAGGGTGTGGGCTCGAATTTCACCCAGCCGACGCCGTCGAAATAGAGCTCAGGCCACGCATGGGCGTCCTGGGAGGTCACCGTAAACTCGGTCAGCTCAAGCCCGTCGGGGCCCTGCACCGATCCTCCGGTCGCATCGCCGGGCGCATAGCCGACAGCCACTCTGCTGGGAATGCCCGCCAGACGGGCCATCACCGCCATTGCACCGGCATAGTGGACGCAGTACCCGGACCGGGATTCGAGGAAACGGGCAACGACGTCGAGGCTGTTCCCGTCATACCCGCCGTCGACCGGGGCGTCGACCGAATAGGTGAAGGCTGGTCCCCGCAGATAGTTCTGGATGGCCAGAGCCTGCTGATAGGGGTTGGCGATGTCGTCGGTCAGCTCCGCGGCCGTGTCCCTGATGATCCCGGGAGTGGTGTCCGGCAGGGCCAGAAACTGGGCGTCGACAGCCCCCTCGGGGACCGGGCCAATATCCTCCAGCACCTCGCGGGAAAGTTCCGGCTCAGCGCTGCGGACGTCGTACTGTTGCTGGGCGGTGGACCCGTTATCGGTGGCAATCACGCTGAGGTTCAGCGGATCCCAGGACCAGCGGCCCGAAAGGTTGGAGAAACCCACCGGAGCATAGGGGGCGAGGAGCCAGGGGCTGGTGAACGAATTAGTGGTGATCCGGGTGGTGGTGACTACTCCGGTGTCGATGGAAGCTCTCACCTCGTCGGTTCCCATGTTCTCCACCCCGGGTTCCCTGAGGCCGTACCGCTGGTCCGGTTCCCACCGCTGTCCGTCGAAGTCCTCGAGGGTGACAGCCCGGAGGTAGAGCGCATCCGGGGAGTCGGTGGCATAGGTAATCTGGCCGTAGCCAGTGGGATTCCGTAGATCATTTCCCAGGGTCACGACCGGATTTAGCCCGGTGGCGGTACCCCACAAATTGACCTTGGCACCCTGGGGGAACGCCCCCACATTGAATCCCGGAATGGCCAAGGGGACCAGCACCGTGACCGCCAGGGCCGCGGCGCCGATCGACAACCCGCGGGCCAGCCGGCCGCCCGAGGCATCGTGGGACGGACCGGCTGCCTGCTGGCTGTCCCG
>NZ_ASZW01000133.1:0-1530 GCF_000468215.1 Arthrobacter sp. CAL618
CCACCGCCGCCACGAACCCGGGAATTCCAACACTTTGTTGCCGCACGACGGCGGGAATCACCAGGACGGCGAGCAACGCCAGACCGCTGATGGCGGGCATTCTGAGGGTGGTGGCCAGCGTGTCGGTGAGAATCGCGATCAGACCCAGCCCCGCGCAGATGACCATGAAAATACCGGTCCCGGGCAATACCGGCGCCACCTGTGACACCACCGTGTTCTCGGCATGATTCAACAGGACCGCCAGCCGCCCGGCCGAGCCTTCGCCGGGGAAGACCCCGAAGACGTTCTGGGTGGGGAAGAACTGCCAGACCAGCGATCCCACGAGGGCCAGGATTCCAGCGACCGGGACCAGCGCACCCGGTAGACGGATGCTTCTGGCAACACCCATGACCAGCAGCACACCGCCAACGGTGAATGCCACCGGGTTAAGCCAGGTCCAACCCAGCACCACCGAATTCAGGTTCAGGGAGGTCAGCATGACGGCGACAAATACTGCTGCCGTCGAGACCCAATGCCGCTGGTCGGTCCGAAACCGTCGACCGGTTTGCGGCGCCAACCGCTGCGGCGAAAGCGCGGGGCGGGGCAAGGTAGAGGTCACGGTTGGCCGCCAGGCGATGTGGTCGTGGAGCGGACCGCGCCCCGCACCGTGTCAGCTTTAATAGTGCCAGCCCCGACAGTGTGAGCCCCGACAGCGCCAGCCCCGACAGTGTTAGCCCCGACAGCGCCAGCCCCGACAGTGGTCTTTGCTGTTGATGCGCTGGCCCCGACAGGGGAGTCGAAGTAGGTCCAGGCAGCTGCCAGATCGGCGGAGGGCGACACCGCCACCGCGTGCCAGCCGGCAGCACGCAGGATTTCCATTACCGGATGCAGGTCCTGGGGCCGGTCAGCGACCAGAATTGCAAACGAGGTGGACCCGTACTCGGTGGCAGCGGCCAGGTCCCGTGCCTCGGCGACGGTGATGGCGCCAAGGATAGCGATCAGGGGGCCGCGGTTCCGGTAGGAGGCGAGCTTGTCCATCATTGGGTCACCAAACGGCTGACGTCGTGCAGACGGTGCTGTGCCGGTGTTGACGGGCGATGGGCTGCGCCGCGAGTGCCGCCGGCTAGTAGTCCGTTTGGACAGATCGGGGAAGAGCTCCAGAGCGGCCAGCCCCTCCGCAACGTTATGGATCCCCGTCTGTCCTGCGTGTTCCTCGTCCTCCGGCCATGGAGCGGACACCGACGATTGCAGGGCTGGGGCGCCGGTCTCATCCACAAACCGCAGGGCATAGTTGCGTTCGAGCAGGTGCGCGGTGATGGACATCGCAGCGATGACCGCCCATTCGAAGCCCGGAGCAGATCGCAGCGACGTGCCATCATCCTCCAGGTCGGCACCGAATGCGCCGATCACCCCTGAGCTGTACCTGATCTGGCGTTGTTCGAGGATGAGGGTGGCCTCGGGCGTGGTGACCGACTCTTCCTGGCGCACCATCAACTCATTGTGTCGTGCGGTCGCTGCCCAGTGGACCCGGCGCATCGGATCGCCGGGCCG
>NZ_ASZW01000134.1:0-4417 GCF_000468215.1 Arthrobacter sp. CAL618
GAGCCGACCGCGGGGCTGCTGGGCGTGCCGGGACGGGTGTCAGGCGGTCTGGCTGCCCGGTTCGGAGTCGGTGTCGCCGTCGTTCTTCTGCTTGTCTTCGCGGGCCTTCTTCTCCTGCGCCGCGCGGAGTTCCTGCTCCTTACGGCGCAGCTCCTTCTCGCGGGCGTCCTGCCGACGCTTCGCCTCAAGGTTCCGAAGGAACTGAGGGTCGTCATCCGGGGCGGTGGGATGCCTGGGCGCGGGGCGGGACCGTCCACGGGGGCTGGTGGGGCGGGAGCGACCGAACAGGAACCAGAGCCCTGCCCCGAGCAGTGGAACCAGGACGATCGTCACGATCCACGCGGGTTTGGAAAGGCTGCGCACCGAGTGCGCCTTGGTCATGATGCAGTCGATCAGTGCGTAGACGATGACGGCAACTGCAACGAGGATAAGAAACAACAACAGGCGAGGCATCTATCAATTGTAGGCGAGTAAACTTGATGAGTGCCCTTCTTCAAATTCACTGCCCTACGCCTCGGCCTCGTCGTGGTTTTCTTCGTCATTTCCTACTGGCTCGGCCTTGGCGCCATCTTCTCCGCGGTTGTCGCGGCGATTCTGGCCTGGTGCGTGACCTACCTGTTCTTCCGGGAAATGCGTGACGCCGCATCGGCGTCGTTGCAACGCCGGTTCAGGGACGGTGCGCCACCGCAGCGCAACCTTTCCGAGCTCGACGACGCCGCCGCCGAGGACGCCTACGACCCCAACGCCACGATCAACGCAGACCGCAAACCCCGCCCCTGAGCGAAGCCGCCACCGGGCGCCTGCCAGGTAGATACGCCCGCTGGCTCTGTGGGCTGTCCGGCGCTGCAGCGAGGCCAGCAGGAGCAGCTAGCCCAGCACAGCGGTCAAGCCAGCGCGGCAGCTAGCCCAACACAGCGGTCAAGCCAGCGCAGCGGTCAGGACCACTCCGGCCCCGAAAAGCACACTGAACCCGAGATTGATCAGCCCGGTCATCTTGAGGACCGGGATCAAGCTTCGGCGTTTTTTGCCCTTGAGCATCAGCCAGCTCGGCATCAGGCAAGCGGGGATGAGCAATAGCACCAGGAGCACCCAAGGGTAGTCGTAGACCAGGAACAGGGGCAGCAGGAGTGCCACGGCGAGCATCATCACGTAGGTGATCCGTGCTGCGGTATCGCCCAGCCGGACGGCGAGCGTGATTTTCCCGGCTTCACGGTCTGTCGGGATGTCCCGAACGTTGTTGGCCATCAGGAGTGCCATGGCAATGATTCCGGTGCTGATGGCGCCGATCCAGGCCACAGCGCTCAGCTGGCCCGCCTGCGTGTAGGTGGTTCCGAGCGTCGCGACCAGACCGAAGAACACAAACACGAACACATCGCCCAGCCCCATGTAACCGTATGGGTTGCGTCCGCCGGTATAGCCCCAGGCAGCAGCCACGCAGCCCACTCCCACCAGCAGCAGGAACCAGGTCTGCGAAAGCACAATCAGGCTCGTCCCAGCGACCATGGCCAGCGCAAAGCAGGCAAAGGCAGCCCACTTCACCTGCCCGGGACGGGCGGCGCCGGAACCGGTGAGACGCAGGGGGCCCACCCGATCGGCGTCGGTACCTCTGACGCCGTCGGAGTAGTCATTGGCGTAGTTAACGCCGATCTGCAGCATCACAGCGACCAGTGCGGCCAGCAGGGCGTTGACCGGTTTGAAGGCGCCAAGGTCGAACGCTGCAGCCCAACCCACGATCACTGGGGCAATCGCCATGGGGAGGGTTCGCGGGCGGGCGCCCTCAAGCCATTGTGCGGCAGTAGCCACAATGCAATCCTTTTCGTCGGGGAAGTCGGGGGAGTAGTGGGTTACGCGCTGGCGCGTTCGAGCAGAGCCCGAACCGCCAGCCGGTCGGGTTTACCGTTGGGCAGGAGGGGAAGCGACCCGAGGGTCAGAATGATCCGGGGCGCCGCGTGCGGACCGAGGGCCGTCTTCGCGTGTTGGCGCACCTCATCCGGGTTCACATGGCCGACGACGACGGCGGCCACCTCAGTGCCCCATTCGGCGCTTTCGATGCCCAGCACCAGTGCTTCCTGAACGCCCGGGAACCCTTCGATCGCTGACGCGACGGCTCCGGCCGAGACCTTCAATCCACCGGTGACAAGCACATCGTCCACCCGCCCGGTAAGGCTCAGCACACCATCGGTGATGGCACCGGCGTCGTCGGTCCTGAACCAGCGGCGGCCGGAATTGAACTGGAACCGGTCGGCGCTGAGCTCGGGTTGCCCCAGGTAGCCATCGGCGAGCACCGGTCCGCTGATCCACAGCCGGCCATCCTCGGAGAGGAGGTCCACGCCTTCCAGCGGGACGCCGTCGTACACGCAACCGCCGCAGGTTTCACTCATGCCGTACGTGAGCACCAGGTTCAGTCCGTGTTTGCGCGCTTCGCTGCGGAGGGTTTCGGACGCTGGGGCGCCGCCCAGCAGGATGGCGTTGAACCGGCGCAGCACCTGGAGCGTTTCAGGACGTGGGTCCTGGAGCAGGCGGTGCAGCTGGGTGGGGACCAGCGACGTGAACCGGACCTTGTCGGTCAGTTCGCCGGCGGCCGCGGTGAAAGCCTCCGCGCTGAACGGGGCGGAGAGGTCCATCGCCCAGGGCCGGGTGCCGGCGTAGAGCGACCGGACCAGCACCTGAAAGCCCGCCACATAGTGCACGGGCAGGGTGAGGAGCCACTGGCCCTCAGCCTTCAGCGCAAGGGCGGTCCCCATCGCCGAAGCGGCGAGCGCATCGACGCTGAGCATCGTCTGCTTCGGGACGCCGGTCGAACCCGAAGTGCTGAGCACGGCGGCGATCTCGTCGTTCGACAGTTCACCGTCGAAGCGCTGGTCCGGGTCGGCATGGGGCGCGACGGCGGGGCCTTCACCGGCCAGCGCAGCGGCCAGTGGGGTGAGGAGGGCATGAGGGTCAGCCTCGGGCGGGGTGTGGATCGGTAACAGTTCCATGATTGGCCTAGAAATAGTAGGGGTAAGCGGACCAGTCGGGTGCCCGCTTTTCCAGGAAGGCTTCCTTACCCTCGACCGCTTCGTTGGTCATATACGCCATCCGGGTCGCTTCGCCAGCGAAGACCTGCTGGCCCGCGAGCCCGTCGTCGGCCAGATTGAACGCGAATTTGAGCATGCGGATTGCCTGCGGGCTTTGCCGGGCAATGTCCGCTGCGTACTGCAGTGCCGTGTTCTCCAGTTCCTCGTGGTCCACGGCCTCGTTGACCGCGCCCATCGCGACCATCTCTTCGGCTGAGTACTCCCGGGCGAGGAAGAAGATCTCGCGAGCCTTCTTCTGCCCGATCTGGCGGGCCAACAGCGCCGAGCCATAACCGGCGTCGAAACTTCCCACCGTGGCATCGGTCTGCTTGAACTTGCCGTGCTCGCGGGAGGCGATGGTCAGGTCAGCCACCACATGCAGACTGTGCCCGCCGCCGGCCGCCCACCCATTGACGACGGCGATGACCACCTTCGGCATGGTCCGCATCAGCCGCTGCACCTCAAGAATGTGGAGCCGGCCGGCCCGTGCGGGATCGACGCTTTCGCTGGTCTCGCCGTCGGCGTACCGGTATCCGTCGCGGCCGCGGATCCGCTGGTCGCCGCCCGAGCAGAACGAGTGGCCGCCGTCCTTCGGGGATGGCCCGTTGCCGGTGAGCAGTACGGTGGCGACGTCGGAGGTCATTCGCGCATGGTCCATCGTCCGGTACAGCTCATCGACGGTCCCGGGGCGGAACGCGTTGCGCACCTCGGGCCGGTTGAAGGCGATCCTCACCGTTGGCAGGTCTTTGACCTCCCCGCCGGGGCCCCGTTCGACCTGTCGGTGGTACGTGATGTCCTCGAGATCGCCGAACCCGGAGACGAGTCGCCAGCGGGCAGGGTCGAAGAGGTCAGAAACCTGTGGGGGAAGGTCGATAGTCACCCATCGAGTCTAGCTTTGTGCCGAGCGGTTGGCATGAAGAGGGTCCGCCGTTGGCCAGCGGTCTCGTTATCCCGGGGCCCTGGCGTATTTTTTCGGTGTTTGGTTAGCTAAGCCAATGCTGGCTGCCAGAGGGGCAGCCGCCGAAGGGAGAGCCGTGAAAGTCACCAGGATCCTGGCGATCGTTGCAGTCTCGTCTTCAACCATGTTCGTTGGCGCGTCGACCGCGATGGCAGCATCGGACGACATCGTGTTCGTCCCGTTCGACCAGGCGACGGTAGTAGACCCGGACACCGTCACCTTTGTCACCGGGGGCGTGATCGCAGCCGACGGCACAAACCTGTGCGCGGTCAACCCTGGGTCCATCGTGTTCCCGGATGGAACGTACCCCTGCTTCATCGATTTTCGATCCCCCGACCCGGACCCCGCACCTCAGGTGGGCCAGATGCCGGTGGGCGGCGTCGACACCGGGGTGGCTACGCCC
>NZ_ASZW01000135.1:0-2945 GCF_000468215.1 Arthrobacter sp. CAL618
CGGGCTTCGCCGCTGCTGGTGGTCTCGCTGCAGCCATCGTGTTGTTGCGTCAACGCGCCGTTCGGAGCTAAGAGTCCTCACCCGATGCAGAACTCATTGCCCTCAGGATCGGCCATTGTGTACCAAACGTGGGGGCCTTGGTTCGCCTGGTAGAGAAACTGGGCACCCCGGCCCTCAAGCCGGGCCCTGAGTTCGTCTTTATCGTCACCGTCGAGGTTGATGTCCAGGTGGCAGCGGTTCTTGACAGTCTTCGGTTCAGGCACTGGCTGAAATAGCATCCGTAGCCTGCCCTTGTGGCTATCCTCCCCGGGGCGGCAGATGGCTGCGCCGTCGCGCCACACGCGCACCCCTTTGTGCACAATGAGCTCATCCGGCTGGGCCCAGCCCTTGGCCAGCACATCGTCGATGAAGGTCTGATCGGTGGGTTCCACCACCCACCCGAGCGTTTCAGCCCACCAGTCGGCCTGATCGTGGGTGTTGGTGCAGTCGAGGGTGATCTGGATGTTGTAGGTCATGGACCGACTTTAGGGACGGACGGGGGCGGGCACTACCTCATCGCGGTCAGTAACTGTCCGTGTGAGGCTCTGCTTTGGCGGTTGTTTCGGCGGTCTCCAGTTTCTCGACGCTGAGGCGACACCCGGGACGCCCTAGGTGATGACCGCGGCGTAGCCGCTGATCAGAGCAGTCGCTTCGAGCACCGTGACCTCGAGCGTGCTGGGCCGACCCATTTCGATCCCTTGACGGATCGTGAAGCTCGCGCCCACAGCTATCCGACCCTGTGCCCTCAGGTACCCGGCGAACGCTGCGGCCGCGGCACCGGTAGCGGGGTCTTCAACCACCCCGCCCCAGGGGAATGGATTCCGCGCCTGCCAGAGGCTGGGACCGGCGGGAGCTATCAGGGTTACCGTGATCCACGTATGCGTCCGACAGAGTTCCTGCAACGCAGCGAAGTGGTAGTCCAGAGTGCCAAGCGTTTCGGCATCCCTGACGACGACGACCGGATGGAGATTGCCACCAAATCCGATCCCGGGAAGATAATCGGGATGGAGCACCTCCCCTGTCCACCGCAGGCTGCTCAGGAGCAGCTCAAGATCGGTGGCAGCCAGCGGTGAGCAGCTGATCGGCGGGCTCTCCAAAGAGCCTTGAAAGCCTCGACGGTAGCGTGAAGCCCTGACGTTCACCGGTCCCACCTTGGTGTGCAGCGTATAGGCGCCCAGTCCCGCGTCTTCCCCCAGTGCCACCGCCGTCGCGATTGTCGCGTGACCGCAGAAGTCCACTTCGCCCACCGGCGCGAAGTAGCGGATCGGAATCGGGGAATCGGCGGTGATGGGTCCGGTGAGGAAGGCCGTTTCGCTGTAGCCGACGTCGGAAGCTATAGATTGCATTTGATCGTCAGGAAGATCCGCGGCCTCCATCACCACCCCGGCCGGGTTACCTCCCGCGGTTGAGGTGCTGAAGGCTGAGTAGCGTCGGACGACAGGCGATGCGGATATCACTGATGGGGGGTGCTTCGATTGGTGGTCACACCCACATTTTGTCGAAAATCCACCGTCAGCGCGACAGGGTAGCCGGGGGTGTGCCCCGGTGAGGTTGACGGCTTGCCCACACCGGGGCACGCTGGAGCCATGAGGAAGTAGCCTTGCACCTGCCTGTTCGGCCGGCGCCAACCGCCCGCTTCGAACCCGCGCGCCGCGACGCCTGCGCACTTTCCGATATCGCGAGGAACTCCTTTGACCGAACATATCCAACTTTCCGACGTGTCCCACGGCTATGGGGACCGCCTGCTGCTTGACCACGTCGACCTGACCGTCGGCCGTGGCGAACGGGTGGCAGTGGTCGGGGAGAACGGCGCCGGTAAGTCCACGCTGATGCGCCTGGTGGCCGGGCTCGAAACCCCCGATGGCGGACACATCTCAGTGCACGGAGCGGTCGGTCACCTGCCGCAGACACTTGACCATGCGCCGTCCGACACCGTCCAAACCGTGATTGACGCGGCCCTGAGCGGAATCCGGGCCCTCGAGGCGGAGCTGAGGAGGCGTGAAGCCTCCCTGGAATCGGCTGATCCAGACGAGCTGGAACACTACGGGGCACTCCAATCCGAATATGACCTGCATGAGGGCTACGCCGTCGACTCGCGGGTTGACGCAGCCCTCAGTCAGCTGGGGCTGGGCGGCCTGGAACGGGGCCGCACCCTTGACACGCTCTCCGGCGGCGAACAGGAGCGCCTTGCGCTGGCTTGCCTGCTCGCCGACCCGGCCGCCATCCTCCTGCTGGACGAACCCACCAACCATCTTGACGACGACGCCGTCAGCTGGCTGGAACGGGAGCTCGCCGCCCACCGGGGCGCGGTCGTCGCCGTGTCCCACGACCGATCGTTCCTGCGCACCTTCGCGACGACCATCATTGAAGTGGACGGCGACCGCAGGGAACTCCGGCGGTATGGCGATGGATACGAGGGATACCTCCGGGCCAAGGTTGCTGAACGCAATCGGTGGGAACAGGAATACCAGCAATGGCTGGATGCCAAGGAAGCCGAACGAATGAAAGCCGCAGCGGTGGAGGGGCGGATGGGTTACGGGCGTCGACGCGACGGCGACAAGATGGGTTACGACTTCAAACAGGGCACCGTGCAGGAAGCCATCACCAGCCAGAAGCGAAACGCGCAGGAGCGGCTGCGGCGGCTGGAGGAGCGGCCGGTGGATCGACCGCCTCAGCCTTTGGCGCTGTCCGCCCAGTTCGGCGGGCAGTCACTGGCTGGGCCGGTGATCACTCTTGAGGGCGTCGCGGTCGGTGATCGTCTGGCAGTGGGTTCGCTGACGGTAGGAGCGGGGGAGAACCTCCTGGTTACCGGTCCCAACGGAGCAGGTAAAACGACTCTGCTTGACGTCGTGGCCGGGCTCTGCCCGGTGCAGGAGGGCACAGTGGTCCAGCGGGGCAGGCTCGGG
>NZ_ASZW01000136.1:0-1125 GCF_000468215.1 Arthrobacter sp. CAL618
CCCCCGCCCGTCGATGCGGCTCCTGCCGGCCTTCGCCTCGGGTCTGCAGGGCGACCTGGACGAACACGCCGACCGCCTCCTCAACCTTGGCCTGTTCCGCAGCGCCGACTTCCTGGTTCCCGTCGGGACCCTTTCCGCGGGCCAATACCGCAGGCTTGCACTGGCTCGCCTGCTGGTGGGGCGCTACGACGTCATCCTGTTCGACGAACCCACGAATCACCTCGCCCCGGTGCTGGTGGGGGAGCTCGAAGAGGCTCTGGCCGGGTACGACGGCACCCTCGTCGTCGTCAGCCACGACCGCGAACTCCGGCGGTGGTTCACCGGCCTCCCCGGCGCGAAGGAGTTGCGGCTTGAGGCCGGCCGGGTCGCGGGTCCGCCGGAATAGTTGCGGCACCGCACACAAGCGGTGGGGCAACGCCGGCTTTGCAGGGGAGCCACTTTTCCGGACACATCTGTAATATAGAACGAACGGTCAGTAATTAGGCTGACCGTGTGACTTACACAATCGTTGATGATTCTGGAGGCAGGCATGGCCGAGGCATTTCTGGTCGGCGGGGTACGCACCCCGGTGGGACGCTACGGCGGAGCGCTTTCCGGGGTCAGGCCCGATGACCTCGCAGCGCTCGCGATCCGCGAGGCGGTGGCCCGCGCAGGTATCGACCCCGGGGAAATCGACGAAGTGATCTTCGGCAACGCCAACGGCGCCGGCGAGGAGAACCGCAACGTCGCACGCATGGCCTCGCTGCTCGCCGGACTCCCGGATACCGTTCCCGGAATCACCGTCAACCGGCTCTGCGCCTCAGGGTTGTCAGCCATCATTATGGCCTCCCACATGATCAAGTCCGGCGCCGCCGACATTGTGGTCGCCGGCGGCGTGGAATCCATGAGCCGTGCGCCCTGGGTGATGGAGAAGCCGGCCAAGGCGTTCGCCAAGCCGGGGGACGTGTTCGACACCTCGATCGGCTGGCGGTTCACCAACCCGTTGTTCGCGGCACAGGACAAGACCACCTACTCCATGCCGGAAACCGCAGAGGAGGTCGCCTCGGTGGACGGCATCACCCGCGACGACGCCGACGCCTTCGCCCTGCGGTCCCACCAGCGGGCACTCGCCGCGATTGAGGCGGG
>NZ_ASZW01000137.1:0-17695 GCF_000468215.1 Arthrobacter sp. CAL618
CCTAGGTGTACTGAGTCGGGACGTTGGTTACACCTGAATGGGTGAAGACCTCTTAGGTTGGTGGTTACCACACGCAGCCAACGACTAAGAGGTCTTCATGATCCACCGTAATGCCCGCCTGACCCCGACCGGTAGAGAGATCCTCGTTGAACGCGTCCTCTCCGGCCGCCCGATTGCCCATGTGGCCAAAGAGATGGGGATATCCAGGACCTGCGCACACCGGTGGATAGGCCGGTACCGTGCTCACGGCCAGGTAGGTCTTCAGGACCGCAGCTCCAGACCAAAGTCATGCCCGCACGCGACCCCAGCGAATGTGGTGAGTAAGGTTCTGACCCAGCGCGTGGAGCACCGCGAAGGCCCAATTGGCCTGGCTTTGCGTTGCGGTATTAGCGCCCGGACAGTCTCCCGGATTTTGGCCCGTGCTGGCATGCCGCGCCTGTGGGACCTGGATCCGGTGACCGGGGTACGAATCCGGGCTTCCCGAGCCACTGATCGCCGTTACGAGCGGGACGCACCGGGGGACATGATCCACGTCGATGTCAAGAAACTCGGGCGCATTCCCGACGGAGGCGGGTGGCGGGCTGATCCTTCCCAGAGCCCGGCAAATCACCGCGCATCGAATCAGAAGGTGGGCTTTGACTACATCCACGTCGCCGTCGATGACTACACCCGCTTCGCCTACGCCGAGGTCTTGTCAGACGAGAAGGGGCCCACGTGCGCCGGTTTCCTTACCCGGGCGGCAGCGGTAATGGCAGCCCACGGGGCACCGGTCAAACGTGTCATGACTGACAACGCCTTCGCTTACCGGACCTCCCGCGATTTCCAAAAGGCACTCGCTGCCCTGGATGCCAAACACATCCTGATCAAACCCCGCCACCCCTGGCAAAACGGCAAAGCAGAACGCTTCAACCGCACCCTCCAAGAAGGCTGGGCCTACCGCCACCCCTTCACATCCAACCAAGCCCGCACCGAAGCGCTGCAACCATGGCTAAACTTCTACAACCACCACCGCCCCCACGGCAGCCTCGGAGGCAAACCACCCATCAGCAGGTGCAACCAACCTACTGACTGAGTACACCTAGGTGAACGGCGCGGCCCGGGACCACGCTTACCCTCGAAGCCGCCAGAGCCCTTGTCATCGGCATCACCAGCTGACGCGGCCACCACAAAGCGCTGGCTTAGCGTCGGATATTTGACTAATTCACAAGCCGCCCCATCACGGAAAGCATGAGGTTCGCCATCGGAGAGTCCGTGCCGGTGAAGGTCAGGTTCTCCTTGACGAATTCAACGCGCACACCCTTCCTGGTCAGCTTCTGCACCAGTGCGCGAAGGTCATCCAAATTCCGGGCAAGACGATCCATGCTGTGTACCACCAGCGTGTCGCCCTCCCTGACGAATAACAGCAGGTTCTCGAGTTCCGGGCGCTTCGTATCCTTCCCGGATGCCTTATCAGTGAACACTTTCTCCAGCTCGATGCCTTCCAACTGACGCTGCGGGTTTTGGTCAAGGCTGCTGACCCTGACATATCCAATACGCTGACCAGCCAAGATGCCTCCTACAGCAGAATGTCAGAATGAACCCTAAGAGCTTGAACCACGGACGTCAGACAACTTCAAAACCGACTTTATTCTGACACTATTAGGCCTTGCCCCTGACGTCCGGTTAGCCTACACCCCAACCAGACAGCCATACAGCCGGCCCTGGCCGGCCCCGGGCAAGCATCTCCAAAATGACAACCAAACCCCTCACTGGAGAACTCCGTACCAATCCTTCCCAAACTCCACTTCATGACAAATGGTTCGGGAGCGGAACCAGCGGGTCCCGGTGCCACCTTCCACGTATGTCCCCACACCCCTGCAGCTCCCTCCTTCGTCGACATCCTGAGTGACGGCGAAGGTCACATCCAACCAGAATTCCACGTCCCCATCCCTCACTGCCCTAGTTCGACAAAATCCTCCCACGCGGCGCCAATGAGGGTAACTCCCCAATAGCTAGTGGTGAAAGCAAGCCTGTGGTAATCCGGTAGCGACCTCTCCCCCATCGTTTTTGCCTGCTGACGAGCCCGCTCATTTATTCCTGCCGACACAGTCAGCGCCAGCTGATTGACGCTGCGGAGGGGAAGGATGATCCCCAGGGCAGCAGCAAAAGAAAAAAGATCCCGGGGGTAATGAAGGAGCAACAAGCAACAGACCGAAGCGCAGCACAGAACCTGTTTATCTGATAGCGGATTGATCGCTTGAACAACGGGGACCTAACCAGGAACACTGTCCCAAAACTGGCTCTTCACGAATGAGGGTGTAGTTGGGGCCTGAAGCCGCCTGATTCGAGCAGGCTGCGGGCGATGTAGTGGGTGAGGTTCCGGAATCCCAAGGCTGAGCCGCGGAGGTGCTCGAGGCGGCCATTGATCGCCTCCGTAGGGCCATTGCTGGTGCCAGGCCGGTCGAAGAACGCGAGCACGTCAGCTGCACGCTGCTTCAAAGTCCGGCCGAGTCGGCGGATCTCGATGAGTGCTGCGGGAACGCCGCTGGTGACCGAGCCGATCACGGCCTGCATCATCTGCTTCCCTCGGGTCTTGTTCGGCTCACGGTAGGCGGCGATGATCCGCTGATAGATGCCCCAGGTCGCCTCGACCTCGACGTGCTCCTCGATCGCGAACACCGTGTTGAGTCGGTCTTGCTGCTTCTCCGTCAGCAGGTCCGCGCCGGTATGCAGGGTCCGCCGGGCCCGATAGAGAGGGTCACCGGAGCGACCGCGATGCCCGAGCGTGGCCTGCTGGACGCGTTGCCGGCACCTATCCAGCCCGTCCCCGGCAAGCCGGACGACATGGAACGGGTCCATCACCGGAACCGCGTCCGGGAGCTCCTCGGAGGTCGCGGTTTTGAACCCAGTGAACCCGTCCATCGCGACGACTTCCACCCCGTCCCGCCACGCCTGCGGTCGGCCTTGAAGCCAGTCCTTGAACACGGCTTTGGAGCGGCCCTCGACCATGTCCAGCAACCGTGCCGGGCCTGTCTTCTCGCGGATCGGAGTCAAATCGATGATCACGGTCACGTACTTGTCGCCGCGGCGGGTGTGTCGCCAGACATGCTCGTCTACGCCGATCGCGCTCACGCCGTCGAACCTGTTTGGATCATCGATCAGTCGGCGCTTGCCTTCCGCGAGAACAGCATCGTTCGCTGCGCTCCAGGACACTCCGAGCCCGGCCGCGACTCGGGTCACGGTCAGGTGATCGACCACAACGCCTTTCAGCGCCCACTCCAACCCACCACGCGAGATCTTCGCCCGTGGTTGCGCCGCCTTCGCCGTGTCCTGCCGCCACACCCGCCGGCATCCCGAGCACTGATACCGGCGCACCCGCACCAGCAGGGTCGTGGGCCGGTGACCGAACGGCTCGTGCGCGAGTTCCCGCACGACGGTATCCCTAGGCACTCCTTCCGCGCCGCACCTGCTGCACCACGTATCCGGCTCGAGGACACGACATTCCAGCACCGCCCGCTTCAGGTTGAGATGCTGCCCGACAGCCACCAGGCCAAGCTCGTCAAGGCGGCAGAACGTCGTCAAATCAGGGGTCGCGAACGTAGGGTGGGGCATGTCGAGGTCTTTCGGCCGGGATGGTCAGTGTGAGAACTTCCATCTTCCGGGAGACCTCGGCCCCTACCCCTTCACCGACGCGCGCCGAACGCCGACCGCTACACCCTCATTCGTGAAGAGCCCCAAAACTCCTCGATTTTCTAGTTTTTGGAGCCCCATCGGCTGCGGATTGCCTGCTCTACCGCGTCTCTGACAGTGATTCCTTCTGAATCCACCGCAGTGTCCAGGAGTTCCTGGACTTCGGCCGACAGTCGAGTACTGAACGGAAACGTCAGTTCACGCTTCCGCTTCGCCGACGAAGCGGGTTGCGCAGTACTGGGATTGCGCCCTACTGGTGGGCTCACACTTGCTGTGGGTGGTTGAGAGTAATTCACAGGGTCGATGGTTTCGTCCGGTGCGGGTTTTGGGCGGCGGGCTAGAGACGCTGGCCGCTCCTGGAGGTTATCTGTCATCGAATAATCTGTTCTGCTAGTTGGGTGTACGCGGCCACGACGGGTGCCCCTTTTCTATATTGTCCGTACCACTCGTGAGTGAGTCGCATTTCTTGAACGATTGTCCGGTGCGGGACAAGTGGCGTCAGCAGGAGGCCTGTATCACGCAGTTCATCGATGCTGTTGCCGGCTATTCGACTCATGATTGTTTCCTGCACTGCACCAACGATGATGCCGGCTTCAACGAGATTATCTGGAGCCCCCAATCGTCGGCGGGAGAGCCTAAATTGTTCGACACTGCGTCGTGCGCCGTCAACACCGTCGGCACCATCAACTGTTGGTGCTGCGGCATAAACAATGGTGTCGGCGGCATTGAGAGCAGAAAGCGTCAGCGGTCCACCTTGGCGGTTCGGGCAATCAATGACTACGAGGTCGGCCTGAATGCCCTCCAAAGACGCCTTGAGGCGGAGCTCAGCGTGATCAGCCCTATCGGCCTCACGATTCGAGACGTTGCGCGCGGAGGGGACGCACCGGAGCGTTGGGAACCACGTGGTGGAGACTGCTAGTTCTTCGGCCCAGCCCACTGGATCTGCGTCGCCCAGAATAGCGCCTACATGCAGACCTTCCTCTTTGGGTTGTACGTCGAACCACTTTGTCGAAGCAGCGCGAGGATCAAGATCAATGAGTACAACACGGCGTCCCTGGGCGGCAGTTACTGCAGCGAGGGACATTGCCGTAGTCGTCTTCGTCGCCCCCCCTGACTCGCTGTAAACCATAATTGTTTGCATGCATGTAAGCCTACATGCATGCATGCTTACCTACATGCATGTGGGTAAGCAAGTATGCATGTATGGATGAAGGTGTTCATACATACATACATGTATGTATGTATGTATGAAACTACCCCATAAGCCATCCTTCTTACTTGGTTGCCTTTATCCATCGGGTGGGCGGGTGGAGCCCGGAGGGTTGAGCTCAAGGCCGTCCACGTGTGGATAAAGCTGTCGGTGAGCCTCGGTACAGTCGGTGGTGCTACTCACTGGAACCGTCCGCAATGGTGATGAAATTGACCACGTCGGTGCTGAGGGCACTGGCTATGAAGCAGCGAAGGATTTGTTGTTTCAGCGGGTTCCTGAGGGGTACAGGATGATTGCGATTTGCGCCGATCGGAACGATGGCTGAGGGTCCCAGGTGGCATGGCATCCAGCCGAGCACGGATCGATTCGTTCCGCCGGTCCAGCTCGAACGGCCTGAGGGTCCGGTTCCGGAGCCGGAGAAAGCACGACCGGTGTGGCTTCACCTTGAGTACGAGGACGACAGCCGGCAAACCGTGAAAGGTTTTGCGATGGCGTGGACCGGGGGAGCGGTCTGTGCCCAGTGGGTCGAATTCTCCAGGGCCCGTAAAGCCTGGGTTCCCGCATCGGCGTGTAGCCGGCGGATCATTGGTCAGCCTCGCACATTGCCGTAGTGCCACCCTGGTGCGCTCATCGATCTAGGCCGCGTTCCAGAGGGAACGCTGCGCGTGGTGCTCATCCTCGGCTGGCGGTAGCCAGCATTCGTCGGTTTCCGCGTCATAGAGCTCGTGTTCTTCCAGCTGGGGGACGAGGTGTCGGTCGAGCCAGGCGTGCCAGGCGGCGCGTTGTTTGCGGTAGCGGGTGATTTGTTCCTGGCGGTCCTCGGTGGCTCCGAGCCGGTCCGCGAGGTCCTGCAGGCTGGTCGTGGACACGACTTCCCACCGACCGTGGTGCCGGCGAATCATGTGCAGGGTTTCCATCCGGGCCAGCGTGTCAATGAGTGCCCTGCGGGACATACCAGTAATCCGGGCGAGGTCTGTAGTGGTGGGGGAGTGGCGTCCACGCTCAATCGCCTCAAAGGCCAGCGCTGCGACATCGCCCAGGACCCGGAAAACGGGGCGGATGGCATGAATCTTGCCTTTGCGCCAAGTGAGGTCGCGGGCGAGCTGTTCGAATTCCTGGGGTAGCTGTACGAGGTAGGTGTCGGCGTTACGGCCGCGGCCCCGGTCGATGCGGGTGAGGATGCCTGCTGAGGATCGCTCCAGTGCTGGCAGGAGACGGGCGATGGTGACGTGGTCCTTGCCCAGTGCGACGGCGAAGGAGCGGCAGCCGATGTCGAGCAGATTGGTCTGGTTGGTGCGCATGTAGGCCAGGACAGCTCGGATGAGGAATCTCAGACTAATCCCTATGCGACCAAGGTCTCGGAACTTGGAATCAAGGACTGCGTAGAGGACGTTCTCGAGATCGTTCACGAGCTGGTGGATGGCGTGCTGGCTGGGGTTTGGTGAGCCCCCCGTGAGTTCAGTAGGGCTTGTGTTGTAGTTATGCGCAGTCTTCTTCCCGCCTCGTTGTGGGGTGGGTTTCGCGCCGGTCCAGGCTTGGGCTTTGGCCCATTCGAGGGGCAGCAGCCGCTCGGCCTTGTCCCCGTAGAGGGCGGCAAGGCCGGCGTACTGGCTGTCCATGCCGGCACGGACCTGATCGACGGTCCAGGCGCACGCGGTGAAGTGGTTCAGGACCGCCAGGCGGGCCTCGGAATCACTGGCGTACCGGGCTGTGTCGTACAGCCCGGTACGGGCCACAGCCCGCAGGGGAGAGTCATTGCGACTCGTCAGCGCACCGTTCGCTGCGGGTGACTGGAGGGCTGCTGTAGCGGTGACTGCGCGTGCCTGGGTCCGCCGCTTTTTTTGCTGTAGCCGGTACAGCTCAGGGGCGAGGGCCTTCCGCAGCGTGGCGAGGGCTGTGGCGGGGTTGCGCCGGGTGAGGATGCCGTACGCCTCCGTCAGCGGCGTCACGAGCATCTGGTGACCACCACTCTTGTGAACCGATCCGGGAACACGGATACAACCGTCGGTGACGTTCTGGTGCGGGCTTGGATCAAGGCTCGAGGCGCAGAGCGTGAGGGCTTCTACAAGCTCGCGGGCCTCCGCTGCGGTGATCGCTTCCTGCAGTGGTATGTACAGGTGCCGGCCGCCGCTCGGAGAGGAATCCTCGACAAAGGACAGGCCAGCTGCAGTGAACATGCCGGCCAGACGCACCGCGTCGTCGTCCACGACCGCTTTCCGGGCCTTGGACGTGTCCAGATCAAGGCAAAGAGTGCGCACAGAACCATCGACATCGTGGATCAGGACAGCAGCCGGAGCTTTCGGCACTGTACCGGTGATGCGCAAAGGAGTGCGCGGCCTCGGGTACTGAAAACGGTCACCAATCCACCGTCCAGCCCGGTACCCGGGCTGACCCGCAATCAGCGGCGCCAGAACCCACGCAGCACCGTGGGAATCATCACGGCGCGGCGCGGCATAAAGAGCTGGAGGTGCTTCGAGCACTCGGTGTACACTTTCTAAAGAAGATATGACCTGAAAAGGGTGTGTCTGGTTGAGCCCTTCACCCGGGAGCCTGGCAGCAATAGGGTGTAGAGCTTGGAGAATTGAATATGAGAAGGCCCGCTACTGCGGGCCTTCTTTTTTTATGAGGCTCTACTGAACGGCAAGGCCTCCTGGCTAGTGAGCTGGCTGAGATCGATGGTTGCCAACTTCTCAGCCATCACTTCGGCAATGAAGGAGCTGGCAGATGTACCCAGTGCGTCCGCAACGGCGAAAAGCTTTTCTGCCTCTGCGGTGGGGATGCGTGTAGTCAGGACGTGGCGGTCACCCTTTGATGGTCGTCCGCCCGACGCGCGCCTCTGAATAGCCATACTGGGAACTCTAGGTTTCTGAAACGCATTAAGCTCGTAATGCGTGGGTGTGTCGCAACAATTTTGGTTTGTGTCACTCATTAGCCCATGTCCTGTGTTTGGTGGCCTACGACGTCCCATTGGTCGTCGTGCTTCTCGAGGTAGATGGTGGCGACCTGCCGCCCGGTGGTGGTGAGTTCGGTTCCATCGCGGCTGATCCACCGCCAGCTGACGTCGTAGGCGCGGATTGCCTTATCGTCCGCGACGTCCTGGGAGACGTCACCGGGGGCGGGGGCGAGAGCTGGGGCGCTGTACGCCTGATGTGCGGCCGGTTCCAGCCAAGCGCCCTGCGCGCCATTGCGTTCAGGCTCGACCTGATTGGTGGCCCATTCGTTACTCATCAATGGGATGGCGCGGATGGCTGCTGCCGTCTGGGTCGTATCAGTCACGGTGTCCCACGAGTGCAACATCAGGGCGGCGACCTCGGCCGTGGACTCGACGTCGGTCCGGTCGGCGTCCTCTGGCTCGGTAAATGTACCGCCACCCAGGATGTCCTCGGCCGCTGCGGAGGTGTAGGAGCCCTCGTACACGGTCGTGGGCGTTGGCCCAAGTGTTGACTCGGTTTGGCCTTCGTCGTTGCTACAGGCGGCCAGTGAGAGGGTAAGCGGCAGCGCCAGGCGCAGGGTGGCCGTCGTCTTGCGGTGTTGGTGTTTGAGGTTCATTCGGGCCACGCGCCTTTCTCTTTGAGGATGGGTTCGGGGTCGATGTTGTAGCCCTCGTAGGGGTAGGTGACGTCCGGGGCTTCGGGGGTGTAAATCTCGAAGTGCAGGTGCGTCATGACGCTTCCCAGGTCGGCCTTGTTGCCTTCGGTGCCGATAACGTCGCCACGTTTGAGGTTGTCGCCTTCCTTCACGGAGTAGGCGTTGAGGTGGCAGAACGCGAAGCCGAAGTCGGGGTCGTCGCCGTTTTCCTTGGCGATGACGCACCCGTCCTTGTCGTTGAACCCGGTGACGCGCAGGTCGGTGGGTGCGACGACGGTTCCGCCGCTTCCGAATCCGGCTCCGGCTCCGGAGCTGGCTATGTCTACGCCGACGTGGTTTTGAGCCCATGCGGGCAGGCCCTGGATGTTTCGCCCGCCGTATCCGGAGGTGAACTTCCCTCCGGGCAGGGGAGTAGTCCATTCGCCGTCTCCAAGGTCGCCATCCCATGGCTTGCCGCCGGTGGGTGCCTTGCAGTCCATGGAGAAGCCGCTTTGTGCGGTGTCGAGGATGGCGCTGACGTACTTCTGCGTCTCCTGATACGGCGGGATTCCCTTGTACTGCTGGACGGCTCCGGGGCCGGCGTTGTAGGCGGCGAGGGTGAGCTGCACGAGCAGCTCGGCGTCATCGCCGGCGATCGACTGCACTTCCTTCTTCAATGCGGCCATATACCGGCCGTAGGCGGGGATGGCGTCTGTGGCGGAGAACGGGTCTCCTCCGTTGCCGTAGGCCGCCCACGTGGCCGGCATGAACTGTGCGACACCTTGGGCCCCGACGGGGCTGGTGGCGTTCTCGTTCCACCCGGATTCCTGGTTCAGCTGCGCGGCGACGACGCTGGCAGGGAGACCAGCGTCCTTCGCGGCGGCCTCGACGAGCGGACCCCACCCGTTAGGGACGGCTTGCACGGCACCCGGTGCTGCGCCCGGGGCGCCAGCTGTGTCCTCTGAGACGACGCAGGACGCCTGTTCGAGGCGCTGCGCTTCCTCGTCCTCCGCGACGCCGGCGACGAGCAGCGTGATCGCGAGAACCGCCCCGACCGGCACGACGGTGAGCGCGGCGAGCCCCCCGGCGATGGCTTTCCCCCCTGCCATGACTTCCTAACCCGTTCGTTGAGACCGAAGTGGTGCGATGTTCGCGTGCTAGAGCTGGTCGGTGAGCGCTGCGGTTGCTTCCTCGTATGCCTGCCGAGTGGCTGGGTTCAGGACCTCGTAGTCGAAGTCTTGCCCTTCCTGGAGCGACCGATCGAAGGGCACGACGACGACGGCCGCGAGGCCGATGCTCTCCCCGTACTTTTTGAGTCGGGTGAGCCGTTCAGCGTTGGGCTGAGCGGTGTTCGTGATGACCAGGATCGAGCGGGCGAACTTCCCGGCGTGGCCCTGGGTTTTGACGCCCTCGATGGTCGCCTCGAGGAGCTTAAAGTCGTCCGCCTTGTTCTGGGCGACGAACACGAGCGAGTCCGCGACGTCGACGGCGGCCCGCCAGGTCGATGCCTGCGCGGAGTTGCCGGTGTCGAGCAGGATCAGGTTGTAGAGCGAGAGCAGCACGTCGTGCGCGGCTTTCACGGAGGTGCCGTCGACGCGGCGGCGGTCAGCGCCTTCGGGTGGGGAGGCGAGGACGTGGATCCTGTCGTCGCCCTGCGGCCGGATGTAGCGCACGAGGTCACTGGTGCGCCGGGTGACGGTGCCAAGGTTCCGGATCAGGTCCAGCGTCGTGCGGTCATGCGCGCCTGCCAGGGCCCGCTCACCGAGCGTGCCTTGGTTCTCGTTGAACTCACCGGCGAGGATGTTTCCGCCGCGGATCCGCCCGTAGGTCGCGGCCAGGTGGTAGGCGACGGTGGTCTTCGTCGCCCCGCCTTTGAGCTGGACCACGGCCATAGTGCAGTGGCTTTCCAAGGGACGCTGGATGCGTGCCCTGCGTGCTCGTGTCGCCAGTTCCGTCGGGGTGGCGGCGAGGTTCGCTTTGAACGTCGCGTTCCACCAGCCTCGGAAACCTTCGCGTGCCGGCGCTGCGGCCTTCTCGGCTTTGACCTCGGGGCGCAGCTGAATACGGGCGTCTCCCTGCTCGACCTGAACCGGCGTCACGGGCGAGGGCGTCTTCTCGGGTGCCGGTGCGGGTGCGGGCACTTGTCGTGCGACGGGAAGTGCCGGCCGGGTCTCCGGGGTTGTATCGGGCTGTCCTGCTCGGGATGCGGCATCAGCCGCTTCCGCTGCTGCGGCGTCGGGTACAAAGTGTGCGCCGATCACTGCGGTCGGCCCCACAGGGGATACGTCACGGACTGCCGTGGCCGTCGAGGAAGCCCTGGGTGTCGATTGTGCCTGAGATGGCACTGTGCGACGAGGTACGCGCTTCTTGGCGGGCACGGTTGTGTCCTCGTCAACGGAGCCATCGGTACCGACGATCAGCGAGGTTTCGGGTTGCGTGGTCGATGACGGGTCGAACGCTGTGACCTTCACCGGGCGGCGGAGCTCACCGGCAGTTTCCGCCAGGTAGCCAATCGCGTCGGGCATGGAAGCGAACTCACGCTCCACGGCGTCAATCGTGACGACTACTGTCTCGTCGTCCCTGATGGTCGCCGTGCAAACCGGCCTGTCGAGTGCTTCCGCCGTCATCGTGTCCCCTACGTAGTTTCTGGTGGATTTCCGTCAGTGTTCTCCACGGCAGTGTCTTCAACCGCCGTGTCCTCACCCCCGGTTGAGGGCCGCGGGACGTTGTAACTCGCCTCAAGGTGTTCGCGCACGTCATCACGAAGGATCAGCCACGTACCGCCAATCTTCATCGCCGGCACGTTTCCTTCCCGCAACCACTTGTACGTGACGCTTCGCGCCGACAACCCAAGAAGGTCAGTGAGCTGGTCGATACTGAGCCGTTCCGGCAGAGAAGCGAACAGGCGGTCCAGCGCCTTAGACACAATGACCGCCCCAAACTCCATGAGCGAAACTGTACACGGGAAAGCACGGATGTCTGCGTTGATGCTCAATGCTACTCATTGGTATTCAATCCTTAGATCGCTGCCGTATGATGATCAGTAGTCAAGTCTAGGTGTGGCCGTTGGGGGCAAAGCTAAATGGACAATCGTTGGAGCGGTTTCGTCACGCAGGAGCCAGTTGAGGCGCCTCTGGTGACCGAAACCGAAATTCGCGACGCCGTCGAGGTACTCCGAGGCGTCGCAGGCCCGCAACAGGGCCTACTCGGACTCGCAGCAGGCGAAGGCATGGCACGCTTCCTCACCGACAACCCCGAAGTCTTCTGGCTCGGTGTACACGGCGGCTCGGGCGAGAACACGATGGCCGATCTCCTCGGTGGCGTTCCCTGCCACCACCGCTGGCCCTCCCGCTCGGACGCCGACCCCACCGTGCCGCCGGCCGACGTCTTCCTCGTCGCTCGCCAGAACCACCGGGGACTGAAAGCCGCTCAGCTCGCCGCCCGCGACTGGGCCGCAGGCTCACACCCGACCATCACCCTGCGCGGCCTCGTCGTGATCGCGGACGCACCCGGCAAGCTGCCGAGGGTCCTGCACAACCTGACCCGCATCACCGCCGGCGGCGTCCCACAAACATGGACGCTGCCTTGGATTGAAGAGCTTCGACTCCAAGGAACAGTCGACCCCGAGTCACTGGCCCGCGAGCCAAGGAAAGTCCCCCGAAATTGGGCATTGGTTTGGCGACCTGCACCGAAGTAACGGCGTCAAGACGATCTTCGGCACCGGGGTGGAAACCATCGATGGAGAACAAGGCTCCTTCACCATTCGCCTAACCAACGGCGAGAACCTTGTAGCTTCCACAGTGCTCGTAGGAATTGGTGCTGTTCCAAATGATGATTGGCTTGAGTCCTCAGGACTATTGGTTGACAACGGGGTTGTGCTCGATGAGTATTGCCGGGCTATAGGCGCCCACCACGTGTATGCCGTGGGCGATGTCGCCCGCTGGCGTCACCAAAAGCACGGCGAAGACATCAGGATTGAGCACTGGACCAACGCGGTTGAACAGGCTACCTGTGTTGCCTACAACATCATTCACCCAGATAGTCCGCGCGAATACACCCCTGTTGAGTACGTCTGGAGCGACCAACACGACTGGAAGATTCAAGTCGTTGGTCGCGTTGGTGGAAACACGGACCACATCGTGCTCGGACATCCTGACACTCATGGACGGTTCGCTGCCCTGTACACCTCCGACGGAATTAATTTACGGGGTGCTGCGATTGTCAACTGGCCCAAAGCACTTCTTGCCTGCCGACGTGGCATGGCTACGGGCATCACGGTGCAGGAACTGCGCGAAAGCCTTGAACCCCAGCTACGCCCCCCGTCGCCGGCGGTGCCTTAATGCAAGAAATGTTCGTTCCTAAAACTCACGAAGAGCAGAGGAATGCCATAGCTCTTGCCTGCCGTGTATTGGCCAATCGCGGTTTGGCGGACGGAATTCTTGGGCACATCAGCCTCAGAATTGAAGAGCGAACATTGCTTGTTCGTTGCCGGGGCCCGCAGGAGCAAGGCCTGGCGTTTACGAAGGCCAGTGATATACGCATGGTGGATCTCGACGGTAATCCGGCTGCAATAGGAGAGCTCGACGGCGGCTATGCGGTTCCCAACGAACTGCCGCTGCATACCGAACTTCTCCGCCGCCGCCCAGAAGTGAATGCTGTTGTACATGCTCACCCACCCCAAGTGGTCGCTGCCGACCTGGCAGGCATTGCGATACGACCAATCGTAGGAGCCTTCGATATCCCGGGCGCCCGCCTCGCTGCAGGTGGAGTACCTGTATACCAACGCGGTGTGCTGGTAAGAAACCACACACTAGCCGGGGAAATGCTTGATTCCATGGGGGCGCGTCCTGTCGTGCTACTGCGAGGCCACGGCCTTACTAGCGCAGCCAAAACGGTCGAACAAGCTGTCCTACAAGCACTTAGCGTGAACGTCCTAGCTGATCTTGCCATTCGAATCTCGTCCGCCGGGGGCCACCTCATAGACCTGTCTGACTCCGATCTGGCCGAGCTACCCGATTTGGGAGGAACCTTCAACACCGGGACAGCTTGGCGACACGAACTAGCACGGTTGGGCGAAATCAAGTGAGGAACGATTTTGCACTGAACCCAGCTGTTGAGCAGGTACCGCATACGATTGAGTCTATGCACTTACAAGAGTTGGAGGACCGCTCCAAGTTTGGTCCTCCTCCGCAATATCCCATCGAGTCGGTTGATAATGCACTACGCCTGCTGCTGTTATTCGAAACCCAGCCAAGTATCAGATTGACGGACGCCAGTAATTACCTTGGCGTGGCGTCCTCAACGGCCCACCGTCTCCTAGGAATGCTGCTATACCGCGGCTTCGTGCGACAAAATCCCGCTACCCGGACATATGAACCAGGCCAAGCACTCAGCTCCATCGCCTTCGCAATTAGGCGCCAAGTAGATATCCGTACCCTTGTCCGACCCATTCTTGAACAGCTTTTTGATAAAACCGGCGAGACCGTGCACTTCGCGAAGCTCCAGGGAGACTCCATCCACTTCATCGACGCCATCGAAAGCTCACGTGCGGTACGTGTCGGCTCCCGCCAAGGCACCACGCTCCCAGCGAACTGCACAGCCACCGGAAAAGCTATGCTGAGCCGCCTCACTGACGAGCAACTGCGGAAACTGTACCCCCATGAGAAGATTCCTGGCCTAACCCCGGGTTCCATAACGTCCCGGGTCCAGTTGGAGCGTGCCCTAGACGATATTCGTCACACCGGTTATGCAACAAGCCAAGAAGAGAGCGAAGACGGCGTAACCTCAGTAGCTGTGGCAATAATTAGCCCGAGTGGCGCATATTACGGAATTAACGTGTCGGTTCCAGCTCACCGAATGTCGAACCAACTTCGTAGTGAACTGGGCGCCATGCTTCAAATGTCTGCCGAGACTATTCGCACTTTGTTAGTCTAACTATACTGATATTTGCAACCCTTAAACGGATAGACACAATTCAACTAACGACTCCGCTGTCTATTCGCCGCTGGCGGCCACCGCCCGTACTGGACCAAACCCACTATCCATGTTCAAATGGCTCTCCGTGGTTCGTGGTGAATTCCACTGCTGGGAGGATGTTCGGGCCGCTGTTTTGGCGGCGCTTTTCAACATGATACGGGTGCGGTAGTTGGCGTTATTAACGGGCTCTTCACGAACGAGGGTGTAGTCGCGTGAGCGTCGGTGCGAGGTAGGGGCCGAGGTCTCCCGGAAGATGGAAGTTCTCACACTGACCATCCCGGCCGAAAGACCTCGACATGCCCCATCCTACTTTCGCGACTCCTGATCTAACGACGTTCTGCCGCCTCGACGAGCTTGGCCTGGTGGCAGTCGGACAGCATCTCGACCCGAAGCGCGCGGTGCTGGAATGTCGCGTCTTCGAGCCGGACGCGTGGTGCAACGGATGCGGCACCGAGGGAATGCCGCGGGACACGGTGATTCGGCGGTTGGCGCATGAGCCATTCGGGCATCGGCCCACAACACTGCTCGTGCGGGTGCGGCGGTACCAGTGCTTGGGATGCCGGCGGGTATGGCGTCAGGACACCTCCAAGGCAGCTCCACCGCGGGCGAAGATCTCTCACGGCGGACTGCGTTGGGCCCTGACCGGACTCGTGGTCGATCACCTCACCGTGTCTCGTATCGCGGCCGGGCTCGGCGTGTCCTGGAGTGCTGCGAACGACGCTGTCCTCGCGGAGGGCAAGCGACGGCTCATCGATGACCCTCACCGGTTCGACGGGGTGACCGCGATCGGGGTCGATGAGCATGTCTGGCGGCATTCCCGCAAAGGCGACAAGTACGTGACGGTGATCATTGATCTCACCCCGACCCGCGACAAAACGGGCCCAGCGAGGTTGTTGGACATGCTCGAAGGCCGCTCCAAGGCCGTGTTCAAAAGCTGGCTCCAAAGCCGACCGCAAGCATGGCGGGACGGCATCGAGGTGGTCGCAATGGATGGGTTCACCGGGTTCAAGACCGCCGCCTCTGAGGAACTCCCCGACGCGGTCCCAGTGATGGATCCGTTCCATGTTGCCCGGCTCGCCGGTAACGGGTTGGACCGGTGCCGGCAACGCATTCAACAGGCGACCCTGGGGCATCGCGGCCGCTCCGGTGACCCGCTCTACAAGGCCCGGCGGACCCTGCATACTGGTGCGGACCTGCTCACCGACAAGCAGAACGCGCGGCTGACTGCTGTTTTCGCGTCCGAGGAACACGCCGAGGTCGAAGCGACGTGGGGCATCTATCAGCGGATCATTGCCGCGTACCGGGAACCCGACAAGAAAAAGGGAAAGGAAATGATGCGGGCTGTCATCAACTCGGTCACCAGCGGCGTTCCCGCCGCCCTGACCGAGATCCGACCGCTCGGCCGGACCCTGAAGCAGCGTACCGCTGACGTTCTCGCGTTCTTCGACCGCCCAGGCACGTCCAACGGCCCCACCGAGGCCATCAACGGGCGCCTTGAACACCTCCGCGGCTCAGCCCTAGGATTCCGAAACCTCACCAACTACATTGTCCGCAGCCTGCTCGAATCAGGCGGATTCAAACCAGCGCTACACCCTCGTTCGTGAAGAGCCTATTAACGAGTCAAGCAAACCCGGGGCAGTCCCAAATGTTCCAGACTATAGACAAAAAGCTTGGTGAGCGGGAAGATGAAGCCACTTGCAGAAATAGCTTCTGACGTCCAGAAAAGAAGGTACAGGGTGGACAATCGTCTTTATGACTACAGCGCTATTGTTGATCGACCCATTCTTCAATGGCCGGATGGTAAGCGCGTCGCTTTCTATGTCGGCCTGAACCTTGAGCACTACCAAGTTGACAAGCCATCCACCAGCATTTTCAGCGGAACTGCTGGCCTGCAGCCTGATCCGCTCAATTACGGCTGGCGTGACTACGGTCTTCGTGTCGGAATCTGGCGAATGATAGAAGCGCTCGACAAGCATGGGATTCGTGCCAGCGCGATTCTCAACTCCGATGTGTGCAGCCGTTACCCAGCAGTCGTTAAAGCCGGGATGGATCGCGACTGGGCATGGGTAGCACACGGGCGGGATAACTCGACGTTCCAATCTGGAATGTCGCGAGAGGAAGAAGCGATTTACCTCGATGATGTCGTGTCGACTATTGAGGTGTATACAGGTTCCAGACCAAAGGGATGGATGGGCCCTGCATTAACGGAGACCAGTAACACACCGGAGGTGCTCGCTGAACTTGGTCTAACCTACGTGCTCGATTGGTGCGCAGACGATCAGCCCTTTGACCTTAATGTGGGCGATATGATGAGCGTGCCGTACTCGATGGAAGTCAATGACGTGACTCTCTTTTCCAGTAGGAACCTCAGTGGCGAGGACTTTCTGCAGATCGTGAAGGACCAGTACGAACAACTGAGCAAGGACGCGGTTGTAAGTGGCCGTGTTATGGCGCTCTGCCTCCACCCTTTTATTATCAATCAGCCGTTTCGGCACAAGTACCTGGAGCTCGCGCTTGAATTCATCGCAGCTCAATCGGACGTATGGCTAACTACGAGCGATGAGATTGCCGAGCATTACCGAAAGGTTGCGTCATAGGCGCACTCGAATCTAATCAGCCAGACATTGACCTAGATGTAACCAACGTACTGCTCAGCACACCGGACATGTAGTGGTCGTCTGCCAAGACGTGGTAAAGCGGTCCGGGGTGGCTTATCCCGGACCGCTTCCTTTTCGGGGCGCCCGTTCGTTCGTGGGCGCATCAAAGGGGCTCTTCGCGGTGCGAGGGATTGAGTTCGAGTCGTAGATGGCGGAGGGCTCATGGCCCTGCCGAGGTGGGTCTCTAGCCCTTCATACTAAACAAGAACGATGAACCTTATAGATGAGCCGACTCAGGCAATTTTTTGGGAACCGTAACGGCTTGACGGGTTCATCCCATTGCGAAAAAAATCTAGCCGCCCCGGCGCTTCTCTTCATCAAGGGTCCACCTGCCCGGGCGCAGTGCACCGGCTGGTACTGGTTTCCACGCTTTGCGCTGATCATGTTTGCGTTGCATTCGCTTCACGCAGGACGGCAGCTCCATCCAGATCCGTCACTAATCGATATCCCTCGTCCGGGCCGGTGCGACCATGAATACTGCCCGTACCTGATCGGCGTCGTGGACCAAGTACGGGGTGAGGGACGCGAGGTTGTTCTGGCTCATCCACTCCCCCAACTCATCGACTCGAGGTGCTGCTGCGGTGCTTTTAAAGCGCTCTTGTACAGTAATTCCTTA
>NZ_ASZW01000138.1:0-19428 GCF_000468215.1 Arthrobacter sp. CAL618
CCTAGGTGTACTGAGTCGGGACGTTGGTTACACCTGAATGGGTGAAGACCTCTTAGGTTGGTGGTTACCACACGCAGCCAACGACTAAGAGGTCTTCATGATCCACCGTAATGCCCGCCTGACCCCGACCGGTAGAGAGATCCTCGTTGAACGCGTCCTCTCCGGCCGCCCGATTGCCCATGTGGCCAAAGAGATGGGGATATCCAGGACCTGCGCACACCGGTGGATAGGCCGGTACCGTGCTCACGGCCAGGTAGGTCTTCAGGACCGCAGCTCCAGACCAAAGTCATGCCCGCACGCGACCCCAGCGAATGTGGTGAGTAAGGTTCTGACCCAGCGCGTGGAGCACCGCGAAGGCCCAATTGGCCTGGCTTTGCGTTGCGGTATTAGCGCCCGGACAGTCTCCCGGATTTTGGCCCGTGCTGGCATGCCGCGCCTGTGGGACCTGGATCCGGTGACCGGGGTACGAATCCGGGCTTCCCGAGCCACTGATCGCCGTTACGAGCGGGACGCACCGGGGGACATGATCCACGTCGATGTCAAGAAACTCGGGCGCATTCCCGACGGAGGCGGGTGGCGGGCTGATCCTTCCCAGAGCCCGGCAAATCACCGCGCATCGAATCAGAAGGTGGGCTTTGACTACATCCACGTCGCCGTCGATGACTACACCCGCTTCGCCTACGCCGAGGTCTTGTCAGACGAGAAGGGGCCCACGTGCGCCGGTTTCCTTACCCGGGCGGCAGCGGTAATGGCAGCCCACGGGGCACCGGTCAAACGTGTCATGACTGACAACGCCTTCGCTTACCGGACCTCCCGCGATTTCCAAAAGGCACTCGCTGCCCTGGATGCCAAACACATCCTGATCAAACCCCGCCACCCCTGGCAAAACGGCAAAGCAGAACGCTTCAACCGCACCCTCCAAGAAGGCTGGGCCTACCGCCACCCCTTCACATCCAACCAAGCCCGCACCGAAGCGCTGCAACCATGGCTAAACTTCTACAACCACCACCGCCCCCACGGCAGCCTCGGAGGCAAACCACCCATCAGCAGGTGCAACCAACCTACTGACTGAGTACACCTAGGTGAACGGCGCGGCCCGGGACCACGCTTACCCTCGAAGCCGCCAGAGCCCTTGTCATCGGCATCACCAGCTGACGCGGCCACCACAAAGCGCTGGCTTAGCGTCGGATATTTGACTAATTCACAAGCCGCCCCAACGAGCCGGTAGACGTGAGGTTTCACAGCAGCGGCGCTCCGTTGGCGATGCGGTGGCGTGGCCGGATCTGGCAGACCGTCGGGGAGCCGGTGAGCTGGTCTAGCTCCCGCAGCTGGTGGGAGCCAGGGAACACCCCGGTGAATGGGCAGGGCAGTCTCATCACTAAGCGGGCGTGGCGGTTCCAAGCTCAAACCGGGCCGGTCTCCCCCACCCTGGAGTTCGATATCAGCTCAGAACCACACACTGACGGGTGGCAACTACGCCGCATCGCTGGGACTGAGTAACTGTCGGTGCCGGGCTCTAACGTAATGGTGCCGATGCCCTAGAAAACTGGGGGGAGCTTCTAGGGCACCGGCACGGTGAGCCGAGGACTCGATCAAACTCGGCTCGTTTCACAGTCTATTTTTCGTTTCTGAGAGTTAGCAGAGTGGCGGCAACGCCGTGGGCCAGAACAAGCGGTACAGGAAGTATTACGACCGGTTATTGGATGGGTGGATTGAGGAACTGGTGATGCGGGAGGAGCCGGTGATGCTCACGGAGGCGGAACTGGATTTACCGTCGAATCCTGTTCATGAGTTCCCTGCTCCGCGGCGGGTGCACGTGTGGATTCGCTACCCGTCACAGGCTTACCGGGTGAAGGGACACGCGAAGGCGTGGACGAAAACGGCGGTCAAGGTGTCCTTCTTCGAGCCAGGAATCAAGATTCAGCGTGAGGGCTGGGTGTGGGTCGGAGCGGTTACCCCTGCTGCGCCGGATGAGCTGTAAGCGAGGGTCGGTTTAGCCTGCGGTACCGGCGGGCAGGTCACCACGGCGGATTGCCTCGGCGGTGCGCTGGTAGGCGTCGGCGATGTAACCCTCGAGTTTGGTCCGTTCGATGCGCCATTGCGATCTGCCGCCAATTTGGATTGCTGGCAGATCACCGGATTTGATCAGTGCCCGGATCTGGCTGGCGCTGGTATTGAGTTCTTCGGCCACGTCGGGAATGGTCATAAACCGTGCCGGTTCGAGTCTGCTCATTGGGCCATGCTCCATAGGTGGTCCTGGTGGATCGCTTAATGAAGGTGGGGCCGGCTTCTGCACCACACAGTTACCGGCCCCGCTGTTTCTTCTTGTTTTCCCTGCGAAACGAAATCTAGTTGTAGCCTAGCGCTTCGTAGCTTTGGCCGTGATCGCGCTGTGCACTTCCTCCAGCTCCACGCGGCGAGTTCTGCGACTCGAATTAGGTGGTTTAGAAGGGTGGTTCGGACTGCTCGGGGCCGTTCCCCCACCCGTCGCTGTTGCCAGCGTTCCTGGTGGGTCCGCTGTTGACGGGTGCCGCCCACGGGTCTTGCTGCTGCCCTGTGGGGTTGTTGTTGCCCTGGTGGCCTTGCCCTCCCCCGCTGCTCGCCTGGCGCCGGTTGACGGTAGCTGAGGCGTAGCGAAGTGATGGGCCGATCTCATCGACTTCGAGTTCCATCACGGTGCGCTTTTCGCCTTCTTTGGTGTCGTAGCTGCGGGACTTCAAGCGTCCCTGTGCGATGACTCGGGTTCCTTTGGTGAGGGTTTCAGCGACGTTTTCCGCTGATTCGCGCCACACGGAGCCGCGCAAAAAGAGGGTTTCCCCGTCTTTCCATTCGTTGGTCTGCCGGTCGAAAGCCCTGGGCGTTGAGGCGATGGTGAAGTTCGCGACTGCTGAGCCGCTGGGGGTGAATCGGAGTTCGGGGTCTGCGGTGAGGTTTCCAATGACTGTGATGATGGTTTCGCCTGCCATGAGGATCAACTACCTTTCGTAGCGGTTTTAGTGTTGTCGTTGCTGGTGAGTATTTGAGGAAATGAGTGTCTTACTTAGGTGTTGTGTAGCTCGATGACGTGCTGGACTTTGCTGGGGTTCAGTCCTGACCAGTGATCTTCTGAGCCGTCTTTTTCGTAGACGACGACGGGGGCCTGGGAGTAACCGAGTTCTTCGCTGATGTATTCCAGTGCTTGGTCGTTGGTGGTGATATCGACCTCTGTGAACGCGATGCCGGCTTTGGCGAAAAGTTCTTTGGTTTTGGTGCAGCCAAAGCATCCCTGGGGCTTTGTGTAAATGGTGAGAGTCATAGCGCTCAGTCCTTGGTTTCGTGGCGGTTTTAGTAAGAGTCAACTGCTGTGCTACTACCTCTAATTTTACCGATTTCCGGTCAACTTTAATAGGGTAGATCCGCTTATTTCCGGGGTTTTTGGGGCTTTTGAGTGTGTGCGGTGTTGGTCCCCTCCCCCATTGTTTTTGCCTGCTGGCGAAGCATCGCGGAGCTGTTCTCCTCTGGGCTGGTCAACCCGTAGGGCGGTCTGTGTGCCGGGAAATCTGGGAGGAAATAAGCGACGTCGGAGCGCCGATCAGATTGTTTGGTTCCAGGCCCGCTCAGCGCAGCTGAGTTGGGTAGTGCAGCGGGGACGCATGATCCGAAGGACAGCAGCAAAAAAGAGAGTGGTTTCCGGCGACGACCGGTCGGGAGCGCCGGCTGTCAGCCCGAACGGTAGTGAGGCCCGTTTAGTGGGCTTGTGTCCTAGGCTCGCTCTGCGGGGATATCTGGCGCGTAAGTTAGCGTGCGTGCAGGTAGTGGCGTAGATACGCCGCCTGGGAGCGTTTCGACTTCATGGCTGCACTCCTTTGTCACACGCCGTAATTCCAACTGTGGAAGTTGCGTGAATCAAACCGGACCGGCTTTAGTTGTGTACGACCATCCCGAGCGGCCGAGAGATCTGGATCGATGACGCCGCAGCAACCCATTGGAGCCTCAGGCTTCGATAAGGTGCTACCGCCAGACCGATGGAGAGTGAAATGACTGTACCTACCGCGTCCGCTAATAAGGCAAGCGCTGAACGGGACCCTGGCCAGTGGCTCAAAAGTGTCCGGGCCACGGGCAGGTGGGAAGGCTCAATGACCACCCTCGTTGAAACTCGAGGGTTTACCTTCCGGACCGATGAGCCTGTTGCTGTGGGCGGGAACGACAAATCCCCAACTCCCATGCAGTATGTGGTTGGAGCGGTCAACGGCTGCGTCACCGTAGTTATCGAAACCGTGGCACGGGAACTGGGCATCGTCGTTGAAGCCATCGATACCTCTTCCCAAGCTCAGCAGGACGTTCGGGGATTCCGGGGGACGGCGGACGTCTCCCCTCATTTTAAGAATTTCGCGTTGACGGTGAATCTGCGCACGCCGGTTCCAGAATCAGAGTTGGATACCTTCAAGCGGCAGGTCGAAAAGCGGTGTCCGGCCATCAACTTGGTGCGAGACGCAGGTGTTGACTTTAACCTCGTATGGCTGATTTCCGGGGCGGAGGCATGACCAGCGCGGGACTTTGGACGCTCGGCCTTGCCGTCGGGTACACGCTACTTCTGGCTTTGACGAGCCGGGCCGCTCGTAACCGGGCAGATCATGGGGAGGGCTTCTTCGTCGGTAGCCGGACCTTCAGCCCGTGGACCGTGGCGTTTTGTATTACGGGCCTGTTTTCAGGATCCTCCTATATCGCCATCATGGAGCTGAGCTACCGAACAGGGATATCAGCTATCTGGTATGGAGTGGCGGAAACGGTGCAGGTTCTCCTTATCGCCCTGATTCTCGTCAAGCCGTTGCGCAAACGCTTGGTGGTAACGGTGACTGGAATGATCGGGGAGCGGTTCGGTCGGAAAGCCCAGGCGATTGCAGGGTCAATCACGGCGTTGACCTTCCCCATGTGGTCAGTGGCGACGGCCATCGCTTTTGCCTCCGCGCTGCACGCTCTCACCGGTCTTTCAATCCACGCCGCCATCATCGTGACGGCGTTGTTGCTCCTTGTGTTCCTCTCCGCAGGCGGAATGCGAGCTGTTGCCTTCACCCAGACCGCCAACTGTGTGGTTTTCATCGGCATGCTCGCCGTTGGAATCCTCGCATTCTTTATCAATCCGGGCATCGATGGCATCCGCCAGCTTGCCGTGGATCAGCCGGAGATGCTGGATATGTCCTCGGCGGGAGTGACATTGATTGCCGCCTGGTTCGGTACTTTCATTGTCAATGTTCTTCTGGCGCAGGCCGCCTTCCAGATGACCATGTCCTGCCGCACACCCGAAGACGGCCGCAAGGGCATGCTCTACGCTGCGGGTCTCGGCATCCCGTTCATCGTCATTGGGGCTTTGCTGGGTACCGCTGCTGCGATTGTCGTTCCGTCACAGGACCTGGGATTGGTGGCGGTATCGCTCTATATCGCTGAGGTGGTTCCCGCGCCGCTGGCTGGTGTCTTCTTCCTGGGAGTGTGGGCCTGCGCCCTGAGCTGGGCGGGCCCATGCCAGTTTTCGGGTGCAACCAGCCTCGGACGTGACGTTGGTCGGGCGCTGCGTCCCAACGCCAGCGAGGATGACCTGGTGCGGTACACCCGGTGGTCGCTTGTCCTGTTGACCGTCCTGATGATTGTGTTCGCTTTCTTGCGCACTGAACAGGCCGCCTGGTGGAACGTCCTCGCTTGGACATTGCGTAATGGTGCCACCCTTGCGCCGGTGCTGGCCGTATTGTTCTGGCCATTGGCTACCCGCCGCGCTAGCTACGCGGCAATGCTCGCCGGATTCGGCACAGGGCTGGGTTGGTATCACTTCGGTGGTTGGTCGCCGTCGCAGTTCCTCTTCGGTATCCATCCGGTATGGATCGGGATGACGATCAATGTCGTAGTCATGATCAGTGTTTCGCTCGCCTCAACGCATTGGCGACTCACCACGGATGCTGGAAGAAGGCAATGGGGTCTGGTGGCCGGCGTCTCGGCCTCCATCCTTTATCTCATCACAATATTCTTCTGGGGATCGCTGCATCCCTTGGGGTTGTCCGGGCTGATGTTCTTCACGGCAACCGCTGGTGCGGCCACCGCGACCTTCCTACTCACCGAAGGCACAAAGCCACACGACGATGTTGAACAACGGACAACGGACCCTTCTCACCACCGGGCATCGGCGCGCTAGCCGGGTAGGGCAGTTGCCGCTGATTCATTCGACGGAACTACCCAAATCTCTCATGAACTCATGAATACGTCAGAGGTTCGTCGTATCTCGGTCAGGTAACTCCCAGTTTCAAATGTTCGAACATTTAAACTTTTTCGGGTACGTTTGATTCCGTGGGCCGCACTCATCGTGGGGCTCGTCGAGGTCTTCTACCGAACCCTGCCGGAGACCCTCGGCTTTCTGATAACTAGAGGCAGGGGCGGGGAAACCAAATGTGGGTTCTATAAAGAATCCTCGGGGTGAAGTCGCACAGGTGTTTTCCTCGTGCGGCCGGGTGTCTCCCATCCGAATCCGACAGCTCACCTCGTAGGTATAGGGAGAGTTCATCCATGTCATCAAATACTGCGCCTGCTAGGCATCGCGCCGATACGAAAATCCACTCAATCCTCATCGATAGCGGGCGAACCGCCTTACCGCAGGGCGGGTCGAAAGTCGCAGCACTTGCGCTTGTTTCCGGGATGATGGTGGCGTTAGCAAGCCCCGTCCATGCCAGCGCGATCGCTCACCCATCACAAGATGCCGCCGATTCAGCACTCTCAGCAACCGCTTCATCATCGGATGTGCCCGTCGCAGGCGCTGGCGACGTTGATCAAAGCACGGCGTACACCGTTAGGTCGGGCGACACCCTGGGCGCTATCAGCGCTCAAACAGGGGTCGGGCTACAGGACCTCTTGACGCTGAACCAGCTCACCGTCACGTCAATCATCTACCCAGGCGACACCGTTCTACTGTCCGGGGGATCCAGTGTAATGAATGCTGAAGCGTTGGAGACCCGCCCCGTAGCCTCGTCATCCCCCGCGAGTTCTGAGTTTAACTTCAGTACTCAGAGCTCATCCGTGAGCCCGCTGAGTAACCGGGTGAGCAGCGAGTCAGGCAACATCTGGGATTCCGCTGCGGCTTCTGAAGCTGGCACGGCCAACGGTCGGATTCTTGCCTTCGCTCGTTCACAGTTGGGTGCCATTCAGGACTGCACCGTCTTGGGGGAAGGTGCTTTGCGAGCCGCCGGTGTGACGGGGGTGGGAGATGAATCCCCTGAATCCTTGATGGCTTTCGCTACTCCGGTATCGGATCCCCAGCCCGGGGACTTCGTCTATTACGCCGACGGCGGGATGGGCTTTTCACACAACGCCATCTACCTCGGTAACGGCCGCGCCATCCACAGCGGATGGAATGGTAACCAGACGGTAGAGGAATCAGTCGACGTAGGTTCCGGCCCCGTCTACTACCGGGTCAACGGCTAAGCATCCAGATCGGCTGACTGGGCTCAGATCCAGCAATCTCGGGGCTCCCCGGACACCAGATCCGAAGGTCAAGATCTGGTGTCCGGGGAAATCTACGCAAGAAGGCCGTCTATGAGCAAACAAGGACGGCGCAAACCTCGTACACGTAGGCCGCACCAGGTGGTACTTCGTCGTCTCTTACGTTCCACCCTTGCGCCTTCCCCTCAGCGCATCACGCCAGGAGTAGTAGATGCCACAAGAATCTAACCAACGAATCTCGGGTGTTCGTACTGCCACCCTCATCGCAGCCCTGCTCGTTGGCGCGCTCATCCTCGTTATTGGGCTGATCGCTTCCCAGCGCGCCTCCTCCCCCGCCGCGGAAGGATCAGGGGTGGTTGTAACAGAAGAACCCTCTGGCCAAGAGGACGAAGTATTTGATCTATCGCGGCGTATCGCCGATGACCCTCTAGCCCTCGGCGCGATCGATGCCCCCGTTGTCCTGGTCGAGTACGCCGACTACAGGTGCCCGTTCTGTGGGGTCTTCTCGCGCGAGACACTGCCAGCGCTGGTCGATGAGTACGTTGCTAGCGGAGAACTCCGCATCGAGTGGCGGGATCTCCCAGTTTTCGGGGCTGAGTCACACGATGCTGCTGTGGCCGGCCGTGCGGCCGGAGAGCAGGACAAATTCTGGGAGTTCAACGAAGCGGTTTTCGCGGCGGCGCCCGAACGAGGCCATATCAGCCTGCCACGCGAGGAACTGATCCGCATTGCAGAAGAAGTGGGGGTTGCAGATCTCGCGGCGTTCACAGCGGATCTGGACTCCGAGGCTCTCGAGCAGGCCGTTCAGGCCGACGCTGAAGAAGCCGCGGCCCTCGGAGCTACCGGTACCCCACTATTTCTGGTGAATGACATCCCCATCTCCGGTGCCCAACCTCTAGAAGTGTTTGAACAAACCATTGATGCTGTGCTTGCAGAGACAAGTTCACGGTAATGGTAATCGGATACAGTGGGGCGTTCCTCGGCGGTCTACTTACCCTCCTCAGCCCATGCTCGGCTTTGTTGCTGCCAGCATTCTTCGCGTATGCCTTCAGCACAAAGCGACAACTGGTGGGCCGGACTATGCTCTTCTACGCGGGACTACTGTGCACGTTGGTCCCCTTGGGGGTTTTTGCCGGCACCTTAGGCTCCCTCGCCACCACTGACCGCCACCTCCTCATCGGGTTCGCTGCCGCCCTCATGATCTCTCTAGGGCTCCTGCAGATCCTCGGTGTTCGTCTACCAGCGTTCGTACGCCCCAGATCCGCGACCCGTGGTTCCGGCAGTTCAATCTTCGTTCTTGGACTGGCGTACGGAGTCGCAGGAGCCTGTACCGGCCCCATCCTCGGATCAATCCTCACTGTCGCCGCAGCGGGAAGCAACGCCGTCTACGGCGGAATACTGCTAGCCATCTATGCCCTAGGGATGGCCGTTCCTCTGTTCTTCCTCGCGGCACTGTGGGATCGCCTTGGAGTTTCAGGACGCCGCTGGCTCCGACCCCGTCCGATCACGATCGGACGGTGGTCCAATTCCTGGGTGATGGTGGTCTCGGGCACCCTCTCAATCGGCATCGGGCTCTTCCTCCTCGCCACCGATGGAACAGCAAGCCTGGGCGGTATCCTCTCCGTGACTGACCAGTTCGCCGTCGAAAACGCAGCACGCAGCTTCGCGAAATCCATCCCCGACGTTGCTGTCCTGCTGATAATTCTCATACTCCTGGCCATAACCGGTGCCATCTACCTACACCGACGCCGCCATAGTTCATCCGGCGCATCGTTCACAGCGTCACCGGATCAAGTGTCAAAGGAGACCTCATGACTACCCCCCTAGCGAACCCCACCACCCAACGATCCACTCTGTTGGCTGCGCTGCGTCAATGGCCCTCACGCCGGTGGATCGCGGTGACAGTCGGAATGGTCATGACCTTCCTGATCGTGGCCATTCCTACCGATCTCATCGACACCCCGCTATTCAGCCGCGAAGTGCCTCCCACCTGGTGGTCGGTGCCAGCGCTAATCATCTCCTCCGCGCTCAGCGGCCTAGTCCTCGGCACTTACATAGCGCAGGACCGAGTGGAGGATTCCGCGCCGCGTACCCGCTCAGGAATTGCGGGGGCCATCGTGACGTTCTTCGCTGTCGGCTGCCCAGTGTGCAACAAAATAGTATTGCTCGCCTTGGGAACTTCGGGGGCCATGCAGTACTTCGAGCCCATTCAACCATTTCTCGCAGCACTCGCCATCGGTCTTCTCGCCTGGGCCTTTTACCGGCGCACGATGTATGAAGACCGTTGTCCGGTCTGAACGAGACCTGGTTAGCATCATCGGATCAAGCGGTTGGCGGATCCGCTTTGCATCCGAAGTTGGTCGAGATCTCCACACGGTCGCCCACCACATAGGTTCGTCGGAATTCCACGGATTGCGCCCGATGACAACCGGTACGCTCGATCAACAGCAACGGCGAACCCGCGGTGCATTGCAGGAGCGTTGAATGCTCCGGCCCGGCAAGGACCGCTGAAAGCCGCTCGGTGCCGCCGTTGAGGACCATTCCACAACGCTTCTCAAGCTCACCGTACAAAGACGTCTGGGTGAAATCTGAATCAATCAGGATGCCTGCGATGGAAACTGGCATCCACACCTCATCCAATGCAATCGGTTCCTCGTCGGCAAAGCGCACACGCCTGAGATGAAAAAGATCGGCGTCCGCCTCCAAGGAGAGCAGCGCCGCCGAGGCCGGATTCTTCGTCACTTCCTGTTCCAGCACGACACTACGGTGTGCCATCCCTGAATCCCTTACCGAGGCAAGCAGACTGTACAACGGTCCAAACGCCGTGCTGCCTCCCGCCTGCACCCGGGACTTTTTCCCAGGATGAGCTTCGACACGTCCTCCATCCCGCAAAGGCTTCAAAGCCGCCCTTATCGTTCCCCTGCTCACCCCATAACGCTGCGCCAACTCGAGTTCGCCCGGAAACCGAGTATCAAAAGCTCCGCTCTGCAGCTCTTTCAATAATTCAGCACTCACACGTTTCCATAACGGAACCGCCGCTCCCCCTTCCTCAACCATCACCGCCACGGCACGCACCTTCCTGGAATGTTGGAATAGCAGCGATCCCACAGACACATCCCATAAAGACCGCCAACCTTGTTCCAAGCTACGCGGTAGCGTTTTACAGCGCCACCGAAGTGGTCAAGGCTTCACCTGATTGCCGGCTGCAACCTACGGAACGAAAACTACTGAGTAATTCAACACTCATTGTCTCCTCCGCCTCTCATTCCAGGCCTGTCAGCGACACCAACCGGAGCTTCGAATACGCTGCTGAACAAGCAGCCACAGAGCTACGACCTGGCGTATCAGCTTCGCACCAGAGAGGTAATCGTCTGTCTAGGTTTGTCTAGGCTTGTCGTCACAACCGCATATATGCGGCGCCGTTGAACTGACGTCGAGCGATGTGGGCAACGGCTGCGGGCGTAACCTTCACCTCTGAAGCAAGGGTGGAAGGGTCGATCTTTGCCGAGTGGAGGCTGTTCCCGCAAGCGTAGACCGATATCGAAGAACCCGAGATGTCAGCGATTGCTTCCGTTGCGATGAGTTGATTGACGCTAGGGCCCTGGACGAGGATCTCGACTGCCACGTCGGGTAATTCCGCTGCGGCGTTGCGGGCGACGCGGATAGCTGCGGCAAGGTCTGGGAAAGGGGCGTGGCCCGGCCCGGCCAGATGCAGAACCAGCACCTTGGTCCCAGGGATCTGGTTCATGCCGAACGACCGAACAGCCGGTTGAGCCAGCCTGTAGCTCCGGAACTTTTGTCCCGGGTGGTGGTGCGCTGGCTGACCGTAGCGCAGGTGCACCGCTCATTGTTCGGTACACGTCGCATCACCTGATCAACGTGGTTCCCGCATCCACTCCAGGTGGTCTTGCGGCAGTACAGGCAGGTTGTTGTCCGGCACATCATGCTTCCTTCCCAGTAGTACTTTCAGGTTCTCTATTATACCCCCATGGGTATACGCCACTGGCACCGTTGATGGTTGCATAGATACCCCCTGGGGTACTACGCTGGGTACCAGGAGATACCCCCAAGGGTATCCAATAGCTATCGGAAGGACGATTATGCTTCTCGAGCGTATTTATGATCAGGACCTGGCCCAGGCGAGCTACTTCATTGGCTGCCAGGCCAAGGGTGAGGCAGTGGTGGTTGATGCCCGTCGTGACATTACTCCGTACCAGCAACTGGCCGCGGCCAACGGGATGAAGATCGTCGCGGTGACCGAGACGCACATCCACGCCGACTACCTTTCGGGGACGCGGGAACTGGCCGAGGCAACCGGGGCCGACATGTACGTCTCCGGTGAGGGCGGAGACGACTGGCAGTACGGTTTCGACGCCGAGCGGCTCTACGACGGCAGCACCATCACCTCGGGGAACATCACCATCAAGGCCGTGCATACTCCCGGCCACACCCCGGAACACCTGACTTTCCTGATTACCGACGGCGCGTTCAGCGACCAGCCCGGCTACCTCCTCTCGGGGGACTTCGTCTTTTCGGGCGATCTTGGCCGCCCTGACCTTTTGGATGAGGCTGCCGGCGGGATGGATACCCGCTTCGTCGGCGCGAAACAGCTTTTCACCAGCCTCCGTGAGAAGTTCCTGACCCTCCCCGACCACGTGCAGGTATTCCCGGGCCACGGTTCGGGCAGCGCCTGCGGTAAAGCTCTGGGCGCGCTTCCATCCACAACGGTCGGCTATGAGCGCCTCTACGCCTGGTGGGGACCATACCTCGCAGCCAATGACGAGGAAGGTTTTGTACGTGAACTGCTCGACGGCCAGCCCGATGCCCACGCCTACTTCGGACGCATGAAACGGCAGAACCGCCTGGGCCCGGATGTGATGGGCTCACGGGGGGAGCTGCCACAACTGGATAACGCGGCACTTGCCGGTGACCTCGCCGAGGACCGCGTGACGTTCGTCGACACCCGATCAAACGACCAGGTGCACCGGGGAACGGTGACAGGCGCCCTGAACATCCCCGCAGGCACCAAAATGGCAAGCTTCGGCGCCTGGGCCTACGACCCGGAAACCGACAGCCGACCGTTGGTCCTGCTGGCACCGGATCAGGACGCAGCGCAGGACATGTGGGACCACCTGGTTCGGGTCGGCATCGACAACGTGACCGGCTTCACCACGAACCTGGACGGATTACGGGTCACCACACCGGCGGTACTCGCCCCCGGCGACCTTGAGAACTTCGAGGCAGCATTGCTCCTCGATGTGCGGAACAAGACCGAGCACGCCGCTGGCAGTATCCCTGGCTCCCAGCAGCTCAGCGCTGGCCGGGTGCTTTGGCACCAGGACCAGCTCCCTTCCGAGGGAACGATCGTGACCTACTGCCAGAGCGGGGTCCGGAACTCCGTTGCGGCCAGCGCCCTGCGCCGGGCAGGCTACGACGTCGTTGAGCTCGACGGCAGCTACGCAGGCTGGGCAGCGTGGAACGCCTCCCAGGAATCAGCCCCCGTCAGCTGAGCACCTGACTGACTCCGCCGACACGCAATGGCCCGCCCTTTGGGGCGGGCCATTGCCATGACTGCAACGCGACGATCCCTGGAGAACCTCATGACCCACCATTCCGCATCATCTACGGCCAGACTCGGGCTGAGGGCCAACGCAGCGCAGTTCAGTTTGCTGGTAGCGGTGAACGCCCTGGTCGGAGGCGTAGTCGGCCAACAGCAGACCGTGCTGCCGATGCTGGCCACCGAAACCTTCGGCCTGACCGGCTATACCGTCATTTTCACTTACATCGCCGCCTTCGGGATTACCAAGGCAGCCAGCAACTACGCCGCCGGGATCATGGTCGACCGGTTTGGACGCAAACCCGTCCTCCTCCTTGGCTGGCTCTTCGCCATACCGGTCCCGCTGATGCTGATTTTCGCCCCGGACTGGGGGTGGGTGGTCGCGGCGAACGTCCTACTCGGCATCAACCAAGGTCTGACCTGGTCAACAACAGTCGTGATGAAGATAGACCTGGTCGGCCCGGACAAACGCGGGCTCGCCATGGGGCTAAACGAGGCCGCCGGCTACGGTGCTGTCGCCATCACGTCCCTGTTGGCCGGCCAGCTCGCCGCCTCGCATGGTCTGCGGCCGGCGCCGTTCCTGCTCGGAGCAGCCTATATTGCCCTGGGTCTGACGCTCTCGACGCTGCTGGTACGCGAAACCCGCGGCCACGCCGCTCTGGAACAACACCACCGAACATCGCACCTGAGACCGCCGCGCGCGGCTACCGGACCCAGCAGTCGGGAAGCACCGAGCAGTCGAAAGGCACTGAGCAGTCGGGAGGTTTTTGCCCTCAGTACCTGGCGCGAACCTGCCCTGGCGTCGGCGAGCCAAGCCGGACTCGTCAACAACCTCAATTTCGGCCTGGCCTGGGGCCTATTTCCCCTTCTGTTCGCAACAGCTGATCTGTCGCTGGGCCAGATTGGGCTGCTCTTTGCCCTCTACCCCGGCGTCTGGGGCGCCGGCCAGTTAGTGACCGGGGCACTCTCAGACCGCTACGGGCGTAAGCGCCTCATCACCGCGGGCATGGTCCTCCAGGCCGCAGCGCTGGCTGTCATCGCCCTCGCCGATACGTTCCCGGGCTGGGCTGCTGGAACCGTGCTGCTGGGAGCGGGCACCGCTATGGTGTATCCGACATTACTGGCAGCCATCGGCGACGTCGCAGAACCGGCTTGGAGGGGGCGCGCGGTCGGGATCTACAGGCTTTGGCGGGACCTCGGGTATGCCTTTGGTGCCGTTGTCGGCGGAGTAGTAGCAGACGCCGCCGGTCTGCACGCAGCGGTATGGGCCGCCGCGGCCCTGAGCGCCATCTCGGCGCTCATAGTTGCTACCCGCATGTATGAAACCCACCCGACAGCCCCATAGTCACCGCGTTAGCCACCGCATTCGATGGCCCGCTACCGGGGCAGGAACAAAAGTGGCAGGGGNTCGCGCAACGCATCCCCTGCCAGGTCAGTAAGGCCAGAGACCGCTTAGGCCAGTGCGAGGAAGAGCTTCTCGAGGTCCTTCTTGTCCATGGTGTTGCCACCGTCGGCCAGGCATTGTTCCAGCCCCGAGGAAATGATCGCGAAGCCGGCGCGGTCCAAGGCCTTGGAAACCGCAGCGAGCTGCGTGACGACGTCCTTGCAATCCCGGCCTTCCTCCAGCATCCGGGTCACCGCGGTCAGTTGCCCCGTGGCGCGCTTGAGCCGGTTGATCACCGGCGTGAGTTCAGTGGTGTCGAGCTGCACAAAATCCTCCTGGAGGTTACATTTCCTCCCTCAAGTCTATACCCCCTAGGGTTTATTGCATACCCCCTAGGGTATGTGGCAGTATTGATACCGACAGTTCAAACCGCTGAAAAATTTCGAAAGGGAAACCTTTGGCTTCCAACACCTCCACCGTGACCGCCCTCGATCCTGAAACCCTGCGTGATTGGATCAGCCAGCATGAAGACCTGATCATCGTTGATGTTCGCTCTGCCGCTGAATTTGAGACCATGCACATTCGTGGTTCCTACAACGTTCCGCTTCCCCTGCTCTCCGAGCACACCGATGAGCTCGCTGAACGGCTGGGACAGCGGGTTGTGCTGGTCTGCCAATCCGGTGTCCGCGCCGAACAGGCACGTCAGCGCCTCGGTGGAGCCGGTATCAGCACTGCCCAGGTCCTCACCGGTGGCGTTCCTGGTTTCGCCGCCGCTGGCGGTGACGTTGTCCGCGGCGCCCAGCGCTGGGACCTGGAGCGCCAGGTCCGTCTGACCGCCGGATCCCTGGTGGTCGCTGGCCTGCTGGCCGGCAAGCTCGTTTCACCAAAGCTTCGCCTGCTGGCCGGGGCGATCGGTACCGGGCTGACCTTCTCAGCAGCGACCAACACCTGCGCCATGGGCAACGCCTTGTCGAAAATGCCGTGGAACAAAACAGCCAGCGAGCCAACGGCTGCGGCCGCGATCAACCAGATCCCCGCGGGCAACTAACAAGACTCCGCGTACCCTGCCCGTCCCCCATCGGGCAGGGTACGCGGGCATTCCCTTCACTAGACCTTGGCTGATACGAGAAAAGGAACCATGATGGCTGAAATCACCATTCACGACGCGAACGCCCGCCGGGACCAGGACCAGATCCTTGACGTCCGCGAAGACTTCGAAGTCGCCGAGGGCATGATCCCCGGCGCCCAGCACATCCCCCTGGGGCAGCTCATGACCCGCCTGGACGAACTGGACAAGAGCCGCCCGGTCATCGTCGTTTGTCGCAGCGGCAACCGCAGCGCCCGGGCCGCCGAGGCCCTCGGCACCGCCGGCTACACCGCAGACACCATGGGCGGCGGAATGATCGACTGGCTCAATGCAGGATTTCCCACCACACGCTGACCTGCAGCACCCCACCGACCTCCCCGCCCGAAAGGACCCCCATGAGCGTCACTCTGCTCGCGACCGTACTATTGTCAGTGGTTATCGGTATTTCGCTCGGTCTGCTCGGCGGAGGCGGATCCATCCTCACCGTACCGATCCTGACCTACGTCGCCGGGCTTGACCCCAAAGAAGCGATTGCCGCCTCACTATTCGTGGTCGGCGTGACCTCCGCGGTCAGCGCCATCGACCATGCCCGCAAGAAGCGGGTGAAATGGCGCACCGGCCTCGTTTTCGGTGCCGCCGGAATGGCCGGCGCCTTCGGCGGAGGGCTCCTCGGCGGACGCATCCCGGGAACCATCCTCATGATCGCCTTCGCTCTCATGATGGTGGCCACGTCCATTGCCATGATCCGCGGCCGGAAAAACAAGGCCAGCACACCCCACGACGGGGAACTTCCCATTCTCAAGGTCATCATTGAAGGCCTCATCGTTGGCCTGGTCACCGGACTCGTCGGAGCCGGTGGAGGCTTCCTCGTTGTCCCCGCCCTGGCCCTGCTCGGCGGACTATCCATGCCCATCGCCGTCGGAACCTCCCTCGTGGTAATCGCCATGAAATCCTTCGCCGGACTCGCAGGCTACCTCACCACCGTCACCCTGGACTGGGGCCTCGTCGCGGCCGTCACAGCCGCCGCCGTCGTCGGATCCCTGATCGGCTCCCGCTTGGCAGGCCGCATCCCGGAAGCAGCCCTCCGGAAGGGCTTCGGGATCTTCGTCCTGGTCATGGGCGTGTTCGTCCTCGTCCAGGAACTCCCCGCCCCCTGGGGTACTGGCTTGGCGATCACCGCCGGCATCATCGCGGTCGCAACCGCAGCTTGCTGGTTCCTTCTGCCCCGCTGTCCCCTGCGCACACACGTAAATCCGCAGTCTTCGTCCCAGCCCGGCGGCACTACCCCACAATGAGAGCCGCAGGTACGGTGTCTAACAATGATCAAGGCGTTCAAGGAGGAATTTCACATGGATGTAATCACCATCGAAACACCACCGCTCGGTGACCGCAGCTACCTCGTTCACGACGGACAAGTGGCCCTCGTGATCGATCCGCAACGCGACACCGACAGGGTCGAAAAGGAGGCCGCAAACGCAGGGGTGCGCATCACCCATGTGGCAGAAACCCACATTCACAACGATTACGTCACCGGTGGACTACAGCTGGCCAAAGACCATCAAGCCGTTTACTTGGTCAACGCCGCCGACCAGGTTGAGTTTGACCGGACGCCAATCTCCGACGGAGAAACAGTCCGGATCGGACGGTTGACGCTGCGAGCTGTCGCTACACCCGGGCACACCCACCACCACCTGTCCTACCTCGTTACAGAAGCGGGCCAGCAGGTGGTCTTTTCCGGCGGAAGCCTCCTCTATGGGTCCGTGGGGCGCACCGACCTGATCAGCGACGACGACACCGTACCCCTGGCCCACGCCCAATACGCCTCGGTCCGTCGCCTGGTCGCAGAAGCCACCCCCGAGGCTGACCTCTACCCCACCCACGGGTTCGGATCATTCTGCTCCTCAGGCCCGGCCAGCGGGGCCGACTCCTCAACAATCGGTGAGCAAGTGAACAGTAACCACGCGCTCACGGACCAGGACGAAAACCACTTCGTCCAGGAACTGATCGACAACCTCAGCGCCTACCCGTCCTACTACGCCCATATGGGCCCGGCGAACGCTGCCGGCCCCGGACCGGCCGTCCTCGACGTGCCCCAGCCTTTGGACGCCGAGCAACTCGCCGACAGGCTTGGCAAGGGTGAATGGGTGATCGACCTGCGCAACAGGATCGCTTTCGCCCGCGACCACCTACACGGCAGCGTCAGTTTCGAATACGGCGACGGAACGAACTTCACGACCTTCCTCGGCTGGGTCCTACCCTGGGACAAACAGCTCACCCTCGTCGGTGAACGCCACGACGTCGAAAACGCCATCCGTGACCTCTCCCGCATCGGCATCGACCAACCCGACGTCGCCCTCGGCTCCAATCCAACTGATCTGTCACCCCAATCCGCACACAGTTCATATCCGAGCGTGGGCTGGGAAAACGTCCGAACCGACCGTGGCCCGAACGATGTCATTCTCGATGTTCGCCGCACCGACGAATACAACGCACAACACATTGAAGGTGCACTCAACCTTCCACTCCACGAGTTGCTGCACCGCCTGGACGAAGTGCCCAATCAGCGACTATGGGTTCACTGCGGATCCGGCTACCGGGCATCAGTGGCTGCCAGCCTGCTGCAACGAGCTGACAAAGACGTCGTACACATCGACGGCATGTTCGACGACGCCAACGACGCCGGACTACCCATGGACCACTGACTCACCGCGCCCACTCAGTACGATCAGGAGAATCTCATGGCCTACACGCACACCATCACCTCCAGCCTCCCCTGGGAGGAAGCCGTCGAACGTACCCGCGAAGCACTCGCACAGGAAGGCTTCGGTGTCCTCACCGAAATCGACGTCCGAGCCACCTTCACCAAGAAGCTGGGACAGGAAGCTGGCGACGCGGTCGGGGATTACATCATCCTCGGTGCCTGCAACCCACAACTGGCACAGCACGGCATCAAAGCCGAACCCGAACTCGGTGCCCTCCTACCCTGCAACGTCGTGGTGCGCCGCGGACCGGAAGACACCGCAACAACCATCGAAACCATCGACCCCCAAACCATGGTCCAGGTCAGCGACTCCGACGCAATACGCGACGTCGCAAACGACGCCGACAACCGGCTCAAACGAGCCCTCAATAACATCAATGGGCAATCAACCGGATCCTTCTAACCCCCTAGCGAGCTGATTGCCGCGTCAAGAAACCGCCAGAGCAAGATGAAATCACCAATCTCTTTTCAGGCGTAGTACAGCTGATGAGTGAAAAATGAGGCTACGGATTGTGCCTGCGATGGCGCGCCAGTGATGGGAGCACAGGCGACGCCCCTAGCCGCCCAAGAGACCGTGGCTTTTATTCGCCTGGGCCGGCTCCGTCCGGGTCAGGCAGCACCCCCGCCNGCCGGTTTCCGGCGGGGGCACTACTCCCCCGGTTCATGTTTCGTCGGCGTAGTCGGCTTCTTCGGCGGTGAGTTCTTCTTCGTCTGTCTGTACTTGCGCGAACGTCTCCGCCAGCTCCTGCGCTCCACTAGTTTCTGTCTTCACGGATTCCTGTGTTTCTGTGTTTCCGTGGGACGTTGCGGTGGTTGCTTCTTCGGTGGTGCGGTGGTCCCTGATCTGGGCATAGTCGGCCTTTCGGGTCCAGCTGTACCCGGTGATGAGTGAAACGGTTTTCTGGTTGGCTCGGGCGACTTCGTACCAGCTCCCACCAATGCGGACGTAGTCGCCTTTGTTGATCTGTTCGCGCGTGTAGTTGGTGGCCTTGCCTTCGGCTATCTGGTTGGCTCTGATGCCTTGCCAGTAGGTGAGCTGGTCAAGCTCATCGGCCAGCATTCCTTGAAGGTGCGCCCGGTATTCTCCTGTGGCCGGTGCCGTTGTCTCGACGTATCCCCCAGCGAACGTGTGGGAGCTGCCGTCAATTTTGCGTTTTGTGGCGCGGATTCCGGTTCCTAGG
>NZ_ASZW01000139.1:0-14093 GCF_000468215.1 Arthrobacter sp. CAL618
CCTAGGTGTACTCAGTCAGTAGGTTGGTTGCACCTGCTGATGGGTGGTTTGCCTCCGAGGCTGCCGTGGGGGCGGTGGTGGTTGTAGAAGTTTAGCCATGGTTGCAGCGCTTCGGTGCGGGCTTGGTTGGATGTGAAGGGGTGGCGGTAGGCCCAGCCTTCTTGGAGGGTGCGGTTGAAGCGTTCTGCTTTGCCGTTTTGCCAGGGGTGGCGGGGTTTGATCAGGATGTGTTTGGCATCCAGGGCAGCGAGTGCCTTTTGGAAATCGCGGGAGGTCCGGTAAGCGAAGGCGTTGTCAGTCATGACACGTTTGACCGGTGCCCCGTGGGCTGCCATTACCGCTGCCGCCCGGGTAAGGAAACCGGCGCACGTGGGCCCCTTCTCGTCTGACAAGACCTCGGCGTAGGCGAAGCGGGTGTAGTCATCGACGGCGACGTGGATGTAGTCAAAGCCCACCTTCTGATTCGATGCGCGGTGATTTGCCGGGCTCTGGGAAGGATCAGCCCGCCACCCGCCTCCGTCGGGAATGCGCCCGAGTTTCTTGACATCGACGTGGATCATGTCCCCCGGTGCGTCCCGCTCGTAACGGCGATCAGTGGCTCGGGAAGCCCGGATTCGTACCCCGGTCACCGGATCCAGGTCCCACAGGCGCGGCATGCCAGCACGGGCCAAAATCCGGGAGACTGTCCGGGCGCTAATACCGCAACGCAAAGCCAGGCCAATTGGGCCTTCGCGGTGCTCCACGCGCTGGGTCAGAACCTTACTCACCACATTCGCTGGGGTCGCGTGCGGGCATGACTTTGGTCTGGAGCTGCGGTCCTGAAGACCTACCTGGCCGTGAGCACGGTACCGGCCTATCCACCGGTGTGCGCAGGTCCTGGATATCCCCATCTCTTTGGCCACATGGGCAATCGGGCGGCCGGAGAGGACGCGTTCAACGAGGATCTCTCTACCGGTCGGGGTCAGGCGGGCATTACGGTGGATCATGAAGACCTCTTAGTCGTTGGCTGCGTGTGGTAACCACCAACCTAAGAGGTCTTCACCCATTCAGGTGTAACCAACGTCCCGACTCAGTACACCTAGGAGGGCAGGAACGTTGTTACGGTGCTCCGGTGAGCTCACCGGTCTTCGAAGAGCAGCATCTGCCCGGTGCCGGCGTCACAGGTCCAGTAGTGGCCCTCCTCGTCAGCACCCAGGCAGTGACCAACCTCGGGAACCTGAACCTCTCGGATGAGTTCCAGGCCCTGGGGTGAGGCCGCCAAGGTGGCGATCGTGGTGCCGGGGTCGCTGCGGACGTAGAAGTGGTCTGGGCCGGGAGAATACGCCGGCAGGGATTCCCCACCGCCGACCTCGTACTCATCGATCACGTGGCCGTCGTTCACATCCAGCAGCGTGACCTTGCCGTTTTCTGCACAACTAGCCAGCAGGAGACCGTCGCCCTCATCGACCCGCGGGAATCCATGGGTCGCCTCGCAACCACTGGCCCAGCGCGCGGCGACAGTCCGCGCTTTGACGTCGATCTTGACGACTTCGTTCCCGGCGTGGGTGTAGGCCGTGGCCCCGTCGGAGGTCAGGGTGAGACCCTCGGTCCCGCCAGACACGGGCACGAAACCGACCTGGCGGGGGGCCGTCTCGAGGTCCTCGCCCACAGCGAAGATCTCGATGCCTTCCCGAGAGGGTTCACTGACCCACAGCTCCTTGGTGGCCGCGGCGTAGCGCACGTAGTCCGCTCCGGCCGCGGTGGAGACCGAGGACATCACCTGGCCCTCGGGGTCGAGGACCTGGATCTGCCGCCCGCTGCGGTCCAGCACAAAGATCCTTCCTTGCCCGGGGTCCACCGAGTCCGCGGTGCCGGAGGACGCCACATCGGTGGCCTGCCCGGTTTCCGGATCGAGGAGGTAGAGACCGTCTTCGCGGGCCGGCACCAGCACCGAACCCATGTCGGCGGCATACACCACGTCATCGAAATCGATGTCTTCGCCCGCCCCCGGCAATTCCACCGCCTGCGCCGATGGATCAGGCGCGGTACTGGGACTGCAACCAGCCAGCCCAGCCATCAACGCCACCGCCGTGGACCCAACCAGCCACCGATGAATCACCCGCACCTCAACCACCCTTTTGCAGAACCAGAACATACACCCATAGGTTATCGGTAACCGTGGTTACATGCGCGCGTCCACCCCCGCCCCGCGAACCGCACCCGATGTTTCACAACCGCCAGCAACTCACAACGGTTGCCTGCTGAAATGCAGAGGGCACCAAATATCGGCCCGCCATCAGCTGTTTTCAGGGCAAGTGTGAGGTGCTCTCGCACCTTTTAGAGCTGGAGGACCTTGGCGGTTTCGGACATGATTTCGCGGGCCAGCTGTGGATTCTCGTTCAGCTTCACGCCGTAGCCGGGGATCATTTCCTTGAGCTTTGGCTGCCATGCGGCGGTCTGCTGCGGGAAGCAACGTTCCAGCATTTCGAACATGATCGGTGCGGCGGTGGAAGCTCCCGGGGAGGCCCCGAGCAAGGCACCGATGGATCCATCCGCTGAGGTGATCATTTCCGTGCCGAACTGCAGGATGCCGCCCTTCTTGGGGTGCTTTTTGATGACCTGCACACGCTGGCCGGCGGTGATCAGCTCCCATGCGTCGCCGTTGGCTTCCGGGTAGTACTCGCGTAGGCCTTCGTTCTTGGACTCACGGCGCTTGAGCACCTCGGTGATCAGGTACTTGGTCAGGTCCATGTTGTCTTTTCCGACGGCGAGCATCGGAATCAGGTTGCTGGGTCGCAATGACAACGGAAGGTCCAGCAGCGAACCGCGTTTGAGGAACTTCGTGGAGAACCCGGCGTAGGGACCGAAGAGCAGGGACCGCTTGCCGTTGACGAACCGGGTGTCCAGGTGTGGAACGGACATTGGCGGTGCCCCGACGGAGGCCTGGCCGTAGACCTTCGCATTGTGCTGGTCGACGACTTCCTCATTGCCGCAGCGTAGGAACTGCCCGCCGACCGGGAATCCGCCGAAACCTTTGCCCTCGGGAATGCCGGTCTGCTGCAGCAGGTGCAGCGCACCACCGCCGGCGCCGATGAAGACGAAACGCGCCCGGACGGTCGTTTCCTCGTCGGTCGCCCGATCCTTGACCGAGACTTCCCAGCGACCATCACTGCCCCGGGCGACGTTGGTGACATCCGTGCCGAAGTTGAGGTCGACGCCGTTTTTCTCCAGAAAGCCGGTCAGCTCACGGGTTAGGGAGCCGAAGTCGATGTCGGTGCCGCTTTCCACCCGGGATCCGGCAACGCGCTGCTTCGGGTCACGGCCGCCCATCACCAGCGGGGCCCATTGAGACAGCGTGGCGTGGTCTTCGGTGTGTTCCATGGTCTCGAACAGCGGCTGTGGCTTCAGAGCCTCATAGCGGCGGTGCAGGTAATCCGCCGGCCCGTCGCCCCAGACGAAGCTCATGTGCGGGATCGGATTGATGAATGCGCGGGGCGCACCGATGTGGCCGGCAGCGACCATGTGTGACCAGAACTGCCGTGAGACCTGGAACTGCTCGTTGATTTTGATGGCCTTGGTGGGGTCGACCGAACCGTCCGCGGAAGCAGGACTGTAGTTCAACTCGCAGAGAGCGGAATGACCAGTGCCGGCGTTGTTCCAGGAATCCGAGGCTTCCATCCCTGCCCGGTCCAGGCGCTCGTACAGGCAGATGTCCCAGCCCGGTTCCAGTTGCCGGATGATGGAGCCCAACGTGGCACTCATGATGCCGCCGCCAATGAGAACAACATCGGCAGTTTTATGCGAATAAACGGCATGGGTTCGGGCGGTCAAGGTTCTCCCTCTGTTGTCTGGAATGGTGTGGGGTCGGTTAGTTAGGGCAAGAGTGTCAGCGGCAGGCTCGCGGCGGCGCAGACACCAAGCGTTCGCAGGACGCTCCAGCGCAGTTTGAAGATCATCACCATTGCCGCGATCGTTAGCAGCAGCGCCCAGGGCTGCAGGGTCGCCAGCACCGGTATCTCCATGCTGACGGGCCCCCAGTTGAGGGAGCTTGAATCTGCGAAGAGGGTATGGATGGCGAAGTACACGCCCAGATTCGCTATCACTCCGACTACGGCTGCGGTGATCCCGGTCAGAGCAGCCGATAGGGAGCGGTTCCCGCGCAAACGTTCAACGTAGGGTGCACCGAGGAAGATGAACAGGAAACTGGGGACGAACGTTACCCAGGTGACCAGGAGCGAGGCCAGCACGGCTGCTGTCCACGGGTCGAGGGAGCCGGGATCACGGAAGGCTCCGAGGAAGGCCACGAACTGCACAACCATGATCAGCGGTCCGGGTGTGGTCTCGGCAAGAGCGAGACCACGGACCATCTCACCTGGCGCCAACCATCCGTAGGTGGCTACGGCTTGCTGGGCCACGTAGGCCAGCACGGCGTAGGCTCCGCCGAAGGTGACTAGGGCGGTCCCGGAGAAGAACAAGCCCTGCTGAGTGAAGATGCTTTGGGGGCCGGTCAGGATGAAGGCGATCCCAACCGGTGCAAGCCACAAAGGGATGCCGAGACCCAGGACCAGGGCGCCTCTCCTCCAGGAGGGTTGAGCGTGGTGCAAGGCGTCATCGGAAATCAACGGTTCAGCCGCGCCCACGGTCTTCTTGGCGGGTGTGTCCATCAGGCCGGGGCGGGCCCGGCCTAGGGCCCATCCGGTGAACGCGGCTGCGGCGATGACCACCGGAAACGGGACACCGAAGATGGTCAGGGCAGTGAACGCTGCCACGGCCATCGCCACGAGGATGGGGTGGTGCAGTGCCCGTTTGGCGACCTTGATGACAGCCTGGGCCACGATGGCCAATACCGCTGCAGCCAGCCCGACGAACAGGGCAGAGACCAGCGCGGTTTCGCCGAAGGTTACGTACACCGCGGACAGTGCCAGCAGAGCCACTACGCCGGGTAGCACGAAGAGCACGCCGGCAATCAGCCCGCCCCGCACACCATTGAGCAGCCAACCGACGTAGACCGCCAGTTGCTGGGCCTCAGGGCCCGGCAGCAGCATGCAGTAGGACAGGGCGTGCAGGAACCGGCGTTCACCGATCCAGCGGTGCTCGTCAACCAGGCTGCGTTGCATGACCGCGATCTGCCCGGCGGGGCCGCCGAAGGTTTGTAGGGATATTTTGAACCACGCTTTGGTGGCATCCCTCAGGGGCACCATGTCGTGGATACGGGGTGTGGCGCTCATGCGGGGGTTCCTCCAGCGATGACGCTGCGGCGAATGTAACCGTAGACGGCGTCGAAGATTGGGGTTGTCTTGGACAGGACGTCCTCATCGGTGTGCGCCAGCGCCAGCGCACGCAGGATCAGGTCGAAACCGGCGGCCTCCGGGGCGTCGTAGTGATCATCTTCCAGGTCGGCCTCGTGCACGATCGCGGCGATGCGCCACAGCACCGGATCAGCCAGGTCATAGCGACGCAGGATCGTCTCGAACGTGCAATCGCTGCCGTGATGCCCAAGATCTACTCCCCGCATATCGAAAGCAGTGGCATCGCCGGGAACCTCATCGGGTCCGGAAACGAAAACGAACTGCGCCTGCGGATCAAGGTGGCGCAGAATCAGCCACGCACACGCCGAACGGTCAATATGCACCCCGGTCCGTGTCGCCCACCTCACGATGAAACCTCCATCGGAGCAACCATTTCCTGCCCGGCGAGATCTTTGAGCGCCTGGCGGGCCTGCTCACGCTGGGGTGGGCGGAAAAAATCGCGGCGTTCGACCCGGCGCATCTGCGCCCGCAGTCTCCGCAGGCCGCGCGTCCGTTCAGGTTCAGGGGCATCACGCGCTAACTGAGCCTGCCTGGCAATGTCGGCATACTCACCCGCCCGGGCCGCATTCATCGGCTCAATGACTGAACGCTCCAACGTTCGCGTCAAGGGTCGTGCGACCCACACTCCAGCTGTTCCGCCAGCTTCCTCAATTTCTTCGGCTGCCCACTCCAAATGCTCCTGAGTGCGCACATCGGCAGGAAGCGCCACCAACCCGTCAGCCAGCTGCGCCACACCCAACCGCTTGAACTTGCGCCACAACGCCAGCCGCGGAGCCGAGGGCTCACGCGGTAACCGGTACGTCAGAAACACCCACTCGCCCGGGGCAGGCACACTATCAACCATGAAAACCATGTAACCACGGTTACAGCATCACTGCAAAACAAGGCGTCCTATCCCGTCATGGATCAGAGGCCGGAGATCGATCTTCGTCTTTTTGACAAACGCAGATTGCGGATTTTTAGAGTGTAACCATGGTTACTATCAAGACGCGGGAAATGAAGTGGGTAGCTGTTTCTCTGGCGAGCAGCATGGTGCTGTTGACGGGCTGCACAGCAAGCCAAGACGCAGGGCCAGCGGCGACTGCCAGCGGCGGCGTCCACTCCGAACAAGCAGATCAGCCCGTCGCCGCCGCAGCGCCCCCGGAGCTGACGACCGAGACGGATTGGGAAGCCGTCGCCGACACACTCGAGTCTGAAGGGAAGCTATCCGGTGAGACGGTCTACCGCGTCACTTTTCCCCGGCGCGACCTGAACGTGATATCCGAGGGTGTGGCGATTGAGCCCGGGCTGGCGCTTGGGTCGTACGCGGCGTTCAGCCGCTACCCTGATGGGACCACGATGGTGATGGGCGACCTGGTGGTCACCGAGGACGAACTGCCGAAGGTGACCGATGCACTGCAACGCAACGGGCTGGGCCAAACGGCGGTGCACAAGCACCTGCTGGAGCACAGCCCGCAGGTGTGGTGGGTGCACTTCCACGGCACCAACGAGGACGCTGCACAGTTGGCCACTGGTGTGCGTGCTGCTTTGGACGAGACCGCCACGCCGCCGGCAGAACCGGCTGCGTCGGCGGAACCTGGGATCGACCTTGACACGGCCGGAATTGATGCAGCGTTGGGCACCGAGGGGCGCAACGACGGTGGCATTTACAAGTTCTCCTTTGCCCGTGCCGATGAAGTAACGATGGATGACCGGGTGTTGGAACCGGCGATGGGCGTCACCACCGCCATCAACTTCCAGCCCACTGGCGGAGGCAAGGCAGCGATCAACGGTGACTTCGCGATGACGCACGAAGAGGTTCAGCCGGTCATCCAAGCATTGCGCGCCGGTGGGATCGAGATCGTTGAGTTGCACAATCACGTTCTGGAAGACGAACCACGGTTGTTCTACCTGCACTTCTGGGCCAATGACGACGCCGTTCAGCTCGCGCAAGCGCTAAGCGAAGCGGTCAAAGCCCACGATGTTAAGCCGGCCGGCTGACCGGTATAGGAAGGGAGTATCTATGAAACCGCGCAACGCATTGGATTGGATTGCTTTCGTGCTCTTGCTGGTGGGGGCGCTCTCCTGGGGCGCGTTCGTCACCGACGTCAATATCCTCGATCGTGTTCTGGAGCCCATCGCTGATCCATTAGATGACGTGGTTTTTGTGCTGATCGCTGCGGCCGGTCTTTACTGGATCGTCCGAGTCCTCGGCGTGGGTCCGAAAGAGCCTGGCCGCTGACCAAGGAACCGCCCTTTGCCTACACGGGCGTTGAAAGGCCCGACCATTTCAAGATGATGGTCACGATTGCTGCGCTGGCCGAGCGATCCGCATGCGGTGTCAGCGCTGCAATCGACGGGCGCAGAGGCCACCCGAAAGACCGGCCCAAAATTCTGCGAAACTTCGATGAATTGTCGGCGGCACCTAACAAATGATGGCAAGTTACTTGCTGCGCCAGTCACCATCGAGCAGCTGGTCACTGCCAACGAACTGATTGCCGCTGGGCACCTAAGACCTAAGACGGAGGACACCCGATGCCTCAATGTCGACTGATCCACCTGTACTGATCGCTTGCCCGCGACGCCTGAGGCAACGAGTGCAGTGGGCTACGGAAATCTGTGCAGTCGACTTCGGAAAGTGACATCTCGTCGATGTCTGAAAAACGAACGTTCGCAATACACTCCAAGTCGAGTTTGAAGAAGTGGGACAACACAGGGCCTCATTTGTAATGCTTCGCGTGTACCCTCCTATGTAACGTCCAGCCCGGTTACTGATACGTTTTGGGGATGCGAATCGGATATGGACGGGTTTCAACTCATGACCAGCACCCCGAAGCCCAGCACGACGCCCTGACAGCGGCCGGTTGTGAGCAGATCTTCATTGACACAGCCTCCGGAAAACTCGCCCGCAGACCCGAACTCGACAAAGCGCTGCTCTCGGCCAACCGGGAAGATGATCAGCTCGTCGTGACCAAACTCGACCGGCTCGGCCGGTCGCTGGAAAACCTCATCGATTTATCCAACACGCTGCAGGTGCGTGGTGTTGACCTGGTCGTCCTGGACCAGGGCATCGACACGTCCACCGCCATCGGTCGGATGTTCTTCCAGATCCTCGGCTCGATCGCCGAGTTCGAACACGCCCTGATGTCCGAACGTACCCGTGACGGCCTCGCCGCTGCCCGTGCGCGGGGACGGACCGGCGGGCAGAAACCAAAACTCGGCCCCCGACAGGTCAGGCTGGCCCGGGAAATGTATGACGAAAAGGGGCCCGACGGCAAACGTGCCCATACCGTCGAGCACATCGCCCAGGAATTCGGCGTCACCCGGCCCACCATCTACCGGCACCTCGCCAAACCATGAACGACGGGCCTTGCCTGCCACAGCGAAACGGCAGCATGCCCGTAAGGCGCGGCCGTTTCGCAGATAAGGAATTCTGAGTTGGCTCTACGTGCTTTGCTCACGACTGCCGAGCGCGGCCAGATCCTGGCAATACCCACTGGAACAGAGGACCTTGCCGCCCGTTACACGCTCAGTGATGCAGATAAGTCGTTGATCCGCCAACGCCGCGGAGAAGCTAACAGGCTGGGCTTCACCGTCCAACTGGCTCTGCTGCGTTACCCGGGAATCGCGCTGGCCGAAGACACCGAAGTGCCCCCTGAACTGGTTTCCTGGCTGGCCTCTCGTATTGCCGTTTCGTCCGAGTGGGGTGAGTACGGAACACGTGAGGAAACGCGGCAGGAGCACGGACGGGAGATCCGCGCGTATCTGGGCATGTCTGCGTTCGGCATTGCAGAGTTCCGCGAGCTTGTGGAGCACGTGGGTGGCGTGGCTGCTCAAACCGACAAGGGCCTGCTCCTGGTTGAAAGTGCGAGGGACTTCCTGCGGGCAAGGAAGGTCGCTCTGCCTGGTATCAGCGTCCTCGAACGGGCTTGCGCGCAGGCCCTAACCAGGGCGAACCGGAACATTTACGCCACGCTCTGCGGCCACCTCTCCATCGAGCACCGGAAACGACTGGACGGGTTGCTGCTGCGTCGTCCCGATAGTTCATCGACTGAAATTGGATGGCTGCGGCAGGCACCGTTGCGCCCCAACGCGCGGGCGATGCGTGAGCACATCGACCGTCTCACTACCTGGCGTGCCCTTGATCTTCCCTGGGCGGCGGGTCGGCTGGTGCACCGGAACAGGCTGCTGAAGCTCGCCCGGGAGGGTGCAGCGATGACCGCGGCGGATCTGGCCAAGTTCGAACCCGCACGCCGGTACGCGACTCTCTTCGCTATGGCCACCGAAAGCATGGCAACGGTCACCGACGAAATCATCGATCTGCACGACAGGATCATTGGCCGGCTCATCCGGACCGCGCAGAACAAACAAAACCAGCAAACCCTGGCGTCCCGATCCACCGTCGCCACCATGATGCGCATGCACTCAAGGCTCGGTGATGCCCTCTTTGAGGCCAAGGAAAACGGTGAAGACCCCTTCGCCGCGATTGAAACGGCCATCGGCTGGGAATCCCTGGCCGCAAGCATCGCCCAGGCCAAGGAAATGACCAAACCAGCCTTCGAGGACCCTCTTGCGCTCGTCAGTACCCACTTCACGACGCTGCGCCGCTACACCCCGGCGTTCCTTGCCGTCCTTGACCTCCATGCAGCACCCGCGGCACAGGACCTGCTGGCAGCGATCAATGTCATCCGCGCCCTGAACACCACCAGTGCACGGAAGGTCCCCGACGACGCGCCGATCTCGTTCATCCGGCCACGTTGGAAACCACTGGTCTTCACTGAGGCCGGCCTGGACAGGGGATTCTACGAGTTCTGCGCCCTCGCGGAACTGAAGAATGCGCTGCGCTCGGGAGACATGTGGGTCACCGGATCGCGTCAATTCCGCGACTTCGATGACTACCTCCTTGCCGGTGCTGACTACACCGCCAAGAAGAACGCCGGGAAGCTGCCTCTCATCACGACCGATGGAAGCGCCCACTACCTCCAGGACAGGCTTGCCCTCCTTCAGGAGCGGCTGAAGGAAGTCAACCAGCTGGCATCCCGTGATGAACTCCCCGGCGTGCTGGTCACCGACAAGGGCGTGAAAATCACCCCGCTCGAGACGATCGTCCCCGCGCAGGCGCAACCACTGATCGACCAGGCCAGCGCCATGTTCCCGCGGATCCGGATTACCGACCTACTGATGGAAGTCGATACCTGGACCGGCTTCACCCGACACTTCACCAGCCTCAAATCCGGCCAGCCTTCCAAAGATAAGCAACTCCTGCTCACCGCCATCCTCGCTGACGGAATCAATCTGGGACTGACCAAGATGGCCGAGTCCTGCACCGGCGTAACGTACGCCCAACTGGACCGCCACCAAGCCTCCTACATCCGTGACGAAACATACAGTGCCGCTCTGGCGGAACTGGTGAACACCCAGCACGGTCACCCGTTCGCCGCACAGTGGGGCGACGGAACCACCTCTTCTTCTGACGGGCAGCGGTTCCGAGCCGGCAGCAAAGCCGAATCCACCGGCCATGTGAACCCCAAGTACGGTGCCGAACCGGGACGGATGATCTACACGCACGTCTCGGACCAGTACTCGCCCTTCCACAGCAACCTCATCAACGTTGGCGACCGGGACGCGACCTACGTCCTGGACGGGCTGCTCTATCACGAGTCCGAACTGCAAATCCAGGAACACTACACCGACACGGCCGGATTCACCGATCACCTCTTCGCCCTCATGCACCTGCTCGGCTACCGGTTCGCACCACGGATCCGCAACATCGGCGACACCCGCCTCTACACACCCACCAACAATCCAGGACTCCCGGCCCTGGCGCCGCTGATCGGCGGAACGATCAACACGACAATGATTTCCCTGCACTGGGACGAGATCCTCCGCCTTGCCACGTCCATCAAAACCGGCACCGTGACCGCGTCCCTGATGATGCGCAAACTCGCCGCCTACCCCCGCCAAAACGGGCTCGCCCTCGCCCTACGGGAACTGGGCAGACTAGAACGAACCCTCTTCCTGCTCGACTGGCTCCAAGACCCCGGCCTGCGCCGCAAAGTCACCGCCGGCCTAAACAAAGGCGAAGCCCGGAACACCCTCGCCCGCGCAGTATTCTTCAACCGGCTCGGCGAAATCCGCGACCGCTCCTTCGAGCAACAGCGCTACCGCGCCAGCGGACTGAACCTCCTCACCGCCGCCATCGTCCTCTGGAACACCGTCTACCTCGACCGCTCCGCCGCCACCCTGACCAGCAACGGCGGTGACATCGACCCAGACCTGCTGCGGTTCCTCTCACCCCTGGGCTGGGAACACATCAACCTCACCGGCGACTACACCTGGCCCCGCGCCAACCACATCAAACCCGGCAAATACAGGGCACTACGACGCTCCGCAAAACCTTAGCGTCGGATATTTCACTTTTTCACAAGCCGCCCCGTGATGGGTGCGTTCGCCGAATTCGAGAGGGCACTTATCGGTGAACGGCAACGCGAAGGAATCACCCTGGCGAAGCAACGCGGGGCTTACCGCGGCCGCAGTAAATCGCTTTCACCCGTCCAGGCAGCTGAGCTAAGAGAGCGAGTCAGTGGCGGGGAGCAGAAAACCAGTCTCGCACGAGAATTCGGAATCAGCCGCGAGACCCTGTATCAGTATCTGAAAGCCGAGCAAACGGGTTTGTCGAAGACCAACCTCGACAGCGCAGACCACTCCTGAGCTTTTATGTAGACGGTTTCGGCAGATGACAGCGAGAGCATGCACGGCAGTAAAACTCGCCGGTCTCTTCGCTGTCGTGCTCTCAGCCGTTCAGTGCGCCGTTGACTGAGCTAGCGACAGCACCGCTGAGAACCGAAGGTTCCGTCATCCGAAGCTGGCATTTGTACCGGAATCTGTTGAACGTGGATTTCCGTATCGGTCCTCCTTAGACCGCGACCCGCACGGCTCACTGACCAGCCATGGATGGGTTTGGAACCGGGTTGGGGCGGCGGCGGAGAAGGTTCATCATCGTCAGGGTCGCCACTGTTTCCTGGTTTTGATTGAAGATTTCAATAGCTGTGTGTACGAGCCCGCGGTCAGGTTTGCTCTGTGAAGGTCGTGCTTGCAGAACGGTGCACTGGAGGGAGAGGACATCCCTGGGGCGTACCGGTTTGAGCCAGCGCAGTTCGTCAACTCCGGGGGATGCCAGACTTGCCGCCTCGTTGAGGTAATGCCGGACCAGGATCCGCATCATGAGAGCCATTGTGTGCCAGCCGCTGGCAATCAGGCCCTTGAACGGGCCGTTGGCGGCAGCGACGCCGTTTGTATGGATGCTCTGCGGGTCGAACCGGTCAGCAAAATCCAGTATCTCCGCCTCGCTGACCGGTTCGGCACCAAACACTCCCACCGACCCGGGTACGTAGTCGTCGAAGAAACGATCATGCAAAGGCACTAGCCCCGGTGCCATTCCGTCACCTGCCATGTCCTGTCCCGCCTTTCACCGTGAGAAGATACCCGCAAATTTAGTGCATGCACCTGATGTACGCGGTTCAGTGGCCACAGCCGCTGAAAGTAGGACGAATGTGCGCTTTTCATGCGGTGATCAGGATTCGGATGCTGCGCCGGCAGTACCGTCTACCCGGCGATGATGATTACACTTCTGGGCCTACAAGCCAAGCCAAACCAACCCAGTCCGGTCAGGGCCGGGACCATCCGTGGGCGTGCCCCGTACAGCGGCAAGGTCCGGGCCTCTTTGAATCGATCGTCCGGCTTGCCGGTATCCTCCCCGCTGAGCACCGCCCGGGCCCGGCAATGAAGGTGGGGCGGTTGCTGTGACGGCCCGGTCAGGTGTGGTGGGTCACGGAACAGTTCCGTGCCTCGTTTCCATCGCGGGAACCCGCGCCATCGCTCAAGGCTGGCTGAAGACCCCGCTGCCGTGACGCCAAGGAGGGTAAGAATCGAGGGGAGTACGGGCAGACCGGTACACCAGGGGAGCGGCTCACCTACCGGGCAGCACAGCGACCCTTGGTCCACCCCGGCAGGCGGTCACTCCGGCAGCGGCGAGGGGAGGGGCACTGGTCCTTCTGAACCCAGCAAACCGCCCTTCTGATATCCACGCCTGCTGTAGTAGTAGGAGTAGTAGCGCTACTACTCCTACTACTGTAAGTTTGGACGCGGAGATGTTTTTGGTGAGGAAGGGGTTGAGTGTGAGTTCCAGTGTGAAGGATCGCGTGTACGCGGCGGCGGAGACCATTAGTGTTGAGCGGCGGCCGACGGTGTCCACGGTGCGGGCCGCGGCCGGGGTGAGTAATGCCGATGCCACCCGGTACCTGAAGGAATGGACCGAGGAGAAACTCGCCGCAGGCCAAAGCGTGGCGGCGGCACCGCCGACGTTGCTGGAGCAAGCCGCCCGGCTCGCTGGGGCCTGTTGGACCGAAGCCTCCAGCCTGGCTACTGAGCGCCACGCGGTGGTGGAAGCCGCCTGGGCGCAGGAGGCCCGGGATCGGAATGTGGAAGTCGCCGAACTCGTCGCCGACCTGGACCGAGTCACCGCAGAAAAGGACACCGCCGACAAAGAGTTCAGCACCCGAATAGCCAGTTTGGAGGAGCAACTGATTGGTGTGCAGGCAGCAGTAGAGGACGCCAAGGCCGCCCAGCGGGCCGCTGAGCAGCAGGCAACCGAAGCAACCGCCGAGCTCGCTGGCGCTCACACCCGGAACACCACGCTGCAGGAAGCCTACGAAGCCCTGCTGCAACGCATCAGCCCCACCCCAGCATCCCCAGAAAACCCTGCACCAGGACCCAAGGAAGCGCCGGCATAACACCGACTTGAAATGGTGAGGTCCTGGCCGGTTC
>NZ_ASZW01000140.1:0-1554 GCF_000468215.1 Arthrobacter sp. CAL618
CGGTTCCGGACCGCCCGGACTGCCCGGACTGCCCACGGGTCACGGGCAGTCAATCCGGGTTAGGGAACGAGCAGCACTTTTCCGGTGGTTTTGCGTGCCTCCAGGTCTTCGTGCGCCTGCGCAGCGGCTTCCAGGGGATAGGTTGCGCCAATCCTGACCTTCAGCGAGCCGTCCACGACGGCGGCGAACAGCTCCGAGGAGCGCCAGCGCCGTTCCTCAACGGTCAGCAGGTGATCGAGCAGTTTCGGCCGGGTGAGATGAACCGATCCCGCGGACGCCAGCCGCTGCGGGTCGAACGCCGGAACCGGCCCCGACGCAGCGCCGAACAGCACCAGCGTGCCGCGCTTCCGTAGCGACGCCAACGACCCGTCAAAGGTGGCCCGGCCCACGCCGTCGTACACGACATCCACTCCGACGCCGTTGGTGAGCTCCCGCACGGCGGTGTCGAAGCCCTCATATCGGAGCACTTCATCTGCTCCGGCTTCCCGGGCCAGCGCCTCCTTGGCGTCGGTGGAGACCGTGGTGATCACCCGGGCACCCCTGGCCTTGAGCAGTTGGATGAGGAGCAGGCCCACGCCTCCCGCACCGGCATGCGTCAAGACCGTCTGGCCCAGCTGAACGGTGAAGGTGGTGTTGATCAGGTAGTGCGCGGTCATGCCCTGCAACGGAAGCGCTGCTGCCGTTTCGAGGCTGATTCCCTCGGGCACCGGCAGGGCCTTGTCGGCTTCCACCAGGGTGAACTCGGCGTAGGTGCCCTTCCCCTCGGCGAAGGCCACCCGGTCGCCGACGGCGAAGCCGGACGCCTCCGGGCCCAGCGCCACCACCTCGCCGGCGGCCTCGGCGCCCGGGGTGAAGGGATAGCCCACCGGGTAGTAGCCGCTGCGCTGATAGGTTTCGATGTAGTTGACGCCTGCCGCGGCCACCCGCACCAGGAGCTCGGAGCCCGCTGGTGTGGGCCGATCCACCTCGGTCACCTTGAGTACTTCGGGTCCTCCGGCTTGCTGGATAACAATGGCTGTTGGCATCAAGGCTCCTTTGTTGGCGTGCTGTGTTTCCATGCTAGAACGACCGGGTCTCCTCGCAGCACCTCCTGCATATTTATGTGGACCTCTGTATATTCCTGTTGTACTGTTGGGTCATGACTATTTCAGTGGCGGTTTCGGGTGCCAGCGGCTACGCCGGCGGTGAGTTGCTCCGCCTGCTCGTCTCCCATCCTTCGGTGACCATCGGTGCGATCACTGCCCACAGCAGTGCAGGATCGCGTCTCGGTGAACTTCAACCACACCTGCACTCGCTGAGCAACCGCCTGATTGAAGAGACCACAGTGGAAAACCTCGCTGGCCATGACGTGGTTTTCCTCGCACTGCCTCACGGCGCCAGCGCCGATATCGCCGCCCAGCTACCCGACACCACCCTCGTGATCGATGCCGGCGCCGACCACCGCCTCTCCGACCCGGCTGCCTGGGAAAAGTTCTATGGCTCCGCCCACGCCGGCACCTGGCCGTACGGCCTCCCTGAGCTGCCCGACCACCGCGAACTCCTGCGCTCCGCCCG
>NZ_ASZW01000141.1:0-5109 GCF_000468215.1 Arthrobacter sp. CAL618
CCCCGGGGTTCGCGGCCGGGCTGCTGCAGCCCGACGACGTCGTTATCGTTGCAGCGTCGGGCACCTCCGGCGCGGGCAAAGCGGTCAAGCCGCACCTGCTGGGGTCCGAGGTGATGGGGGGAATGAGCCCGTACGGAGTCGGTGGCGCACACCGGCACACCCCCGAGATTGAGCAGGGGCTGTCCCTCGCCGCCGGGCAGCAGGTCCAGGTGTCCTTCACCCCGACCCTCGCACCGATGGCCCGCGGCATTCTCACCACCGCCACCGCCAAGGTGATGCCCGGAACCACTGCCGAACAGCTGCGGGATGCCTGGACCGCAGCGTACGACGACGAACCCTTCGTCACCGTGTTACCGGAAGGCCACTGGCCGGCCACGAAGGCCGTGCTCGGCTCCAACTACGCCAACCTCCAGCTGGCGTTCGACGAACACGCCGGGCGCGTGATTGTCACCTGCGTGATCGACAACCTCACCAAGGGCACCGCCGGCGGGGCCATCCAATCCATGAACATTGCCCTGGGACTCCCGGAGACCGCTGGGCTCACCTTGCAGGGAGTAGCACCATGAGCATCACCGCACCGGCCGGATTCCGCGCCGCAGGCACTGCCGCCGGACTCAAATCCTCGGGCAAGCCCGACGTCGCGGTCGTTGTCAACGACGGACCCCTGCAGCACGCAGCGGCAGTGTTTACCTCCAACCGGGTTGCCGCCGCACCCGTGCAGTGGTCCCGTCAGGTGGTTTCCGACGGGCGGGTCGATGCAGTGGTCCTCAACTCCGGGGGAGCGAACGCCTGCACCGGGGCCGTTGGCTTCCAGAACACTCACGCCACCGCCGAGTACGTCGCCGACGCGCTGGGGGTCTCCTCGGGTGACGTTTTCATCTGCTCCACCGGGCTGATCGGGGAACAGCTCCCCATGGACAAGCTGCTGCCAGGCGTCAGCGACGCCGTCGCCCAACTGTCCACCGCCGGCGGGCAGGCCGCAGCCGAAGCCATCATGACCACCGATTCGGTGCCAAAGAACGCGAGGCACCCGGCTTCAGTCGACGCCCCCAGCGAGGGATACTCCATCGGCGGGATGGCGAAGGGCGCCGGAATGCTCGCCCCCGGTCTGGCCACCATGCTGGTGGTACTCACCACCGACGCTGTTGTCGATCCCGCACAGCTGGCCACGGCCCTGCGCGCGGCCACTCGAGTGACCTTCGACCGGACCGACTCGGACGGGTGCATGTCCACCAACGACACGGTGGTCCTGCTCGCGTCGGGCGCCAGCGGGGTCACCCCCGACCTGCAGGAGTTCGAGGGAGCGCTCACCGGGGTCTGCCATTCACTGGCCCAGCAGCTGATCAAGGACGCCGAAGGTGCCAGCCACGACATCGCCATCACCGCCGTCAACGCGGCCAGCGAGAAGGACGCCGAAACGGTGTGCCGATCGGTGGCCCGCTCAAACCTCTTCAAGACGGCCATCTTCGGCAACGACCCCAACTGGGGCCGGGTGCTGGCAGCGGTCGGCACCACCGACGCGGCCTTCGAACCGGACCAGTTGAACGTCACCATGAACGGGGTGCAGATCTGCCGCAACGGCGGCATCGGCGATTCACGGGACCTGGTGGACCTCACGGGCCGCGAGGTCACGGTCGAGATTGATCTCAACGCCGGGACCGAGACCGCGACCATCTGGACCAACGACCTCACGCACGAATACGTGCACGAAAACTCGGCGTACTCGTCGTAACGGTTGCCCGCCGCGGCAGCTTAGAACAGAAGGACACCATGAATTCAGTCATTGCCGCACAGGACAAGGCAGAGACCCTCATCGAAGCGCTGCCGTGGATCCAACGGTTTGCTGGCACCACGATGGTGATCAAATACGGTGGCAACGCCATGGTCAACGAGGACCTGCGCCGCGCCTTCGCCGAGGACATCGTCTTCCTCCACCACGTCGGAATCCGCCCGGTCGTCGTCCATGGCGGCGGACCGCAGATCAGCTCCATGCTGCAACGGCTCGGCATGGAGTCCGAATTCAAGGGCGGCCTGCGGGTCACCACCCCCGCCACCATGGACGTGGTCCGGATGGTGCTCGCCGGTCAGGTGGGCCGCGAGCTGGTCGGTCTCATCAACTCCCACGGCCCCTACGCCGTCGGACTCTCCGGTGAGGACGGCGGCCTCCTGCAAGCCACCCGCACCGGAACCGTCGTCGACGGCGTCGAGGTGGACCTCGGCCTGGTCGGCGAGGTGGTCGGCGTGAACCCGGCCGCCATCCTCGACATTCTTGAGGCCGGCCGGATCCCCGTGATTTCAACGGTCGCCCCGGAGATTGACGACGACGGCGAAGGCACCAATCAGGTCCTCAACGTCAACGCCGATACCGCCGCGGCGGCCCTGGCCCAGGCCCTGAACGCCTCCAAACTGGTGATCCTCACGGACGTCGAGGGGCTGTACGCCAACTGGCCCGACAGGTCCTCGCTGATCTCTTCCCTCACCGCCGGCCAGCTGCGCGCCATGCTGCCGCAGCTGGAGTCGGGCATGATTCCCAAAATGACCGCGTGCCTCGCCGCCATCGACGGCGGAGTGGAGCGCGCGCACATCGTCGACGGCAGGCTGGCCCACTCCATGCTGCTGGAAACCTTCACCACCGCCGGAATCGGCACCCAGGTGGTACCGGACGAGGACGGATCATGACTGATCTCAACCACACGGAACAGCTCGCCGAAGTGCTCGACCAGCAGGCCTCGGGTGCTGACTGGCTGGCGCGTTACAGCTCCTCGCTGCTCGGCGTCTTCGGCACCCCGCAGCGGGTCCTGGTCCGCGGCAACGGTTGCACCGTCTGGGATGCCGACGGCAACCAGTACCTCGACCTGCTCGGCGGTATCGCCGTCAACGCTCTGGGCCACGCCCACCCGTTCGTCACCTCGGTGATCTCCAGCCAGCTCGCCACCCTGGGTCATGTGTCGAATTTCTTCACCAGCCCCACCCAGATTGCCCTGGCCGAAAAGCTGCTGCAGCTCTCGGTGGCGCCCGCCGGGTCGAAGGCTTTTTTCACCAACTCAGGCACCGAGGCGGTGGAGGCAGCCTTCAAGCTGGCGCGCCGCAACAGCACCCCAGCGGCGGACGGCAAACCCGCACGCACCCGGATCCTGGCCCTGGACGGCGCCTTCCACGGCCGCACCATGGGGGCGCTCGCGCTGACCGCGAAGCAGGCCTACCGTGAACCGTTCGAACCGCTCCCCGGCGGCGTCGAACATCTGCCGTTCGGCAGCATCGAGGCGCTGGTGAACGCGGTCGACGAGACCGTTGCAGCGGTCATCCTCGAACCCATCCAGGGGGAGGCTGGCGTCCGTCCGCTCCCTCCCGGGTATCTGCAGGCCGCCCGTGAGGTCACCACCCGAGCTGGCGCGCTGCTGATCCTCGACGAGGTCCAGACCGGGATCGGCCGCACCGGGTCCTGGTTTGCCCATCAGCCCAGCGGCATCGTGCCGGATGCCATGACGCTTGCCAAGGGACTCGGCGGCGGGTTCCCTATTGGTGCGCTGATCACGTTCGGCGCTGCGGTGTCATCCCTGTTCGCCCCCGGCCAGCATGGCACCACCTTCGGGGGGAACCCCGTCGCGACGGCCGCAGCGTTGGCTACCCTGCACACCATCGAGGCCACCGACCTCCTCGGCCACGCGCACGACGTCGGAGCCTGGCTCCGCGCCGAGCTTGCCACTGTCGAGCTGGTCACCGAGGTCCGCGGTGAAGGGCTGCTGATCGGATTCGACCTGACCGGTGACTACGCCGCTGCGGCCGTGACCGAAGCACTACTCCAGGGCTTCATCATCAACGCTCCCACCCCGCACACGCTGCGCCTGGCACCACCGCTGATCCTCACCACAGAGCAGGCTGCCACCTTCACCGCCGCGCTGCCCGGCATCCTGAATATCGCAAAGGAACGTACCCCATGACCCGCCACTTCCTGGTCGACACCGACCTGACCCAGGCCGAGCAGACCGAAGTCCTCGACCTTGCCGCCGAGCTCAAGCGTGCCCCGTATTCGCGCAGCACCTACGCCGGCCTGGACCCGGCCGGAGCAGCCACCGCGGGACGTCAAACCGTCGCGGTCATCTTCGACAAGACGTCCACCCGCACCCGCGTCTCCTTTGCCACCGGCATCGCCGACCTCGGCGGGGTCCCACTGATCATCGGGGCGGGGGAGTCGCAGCTGGGCCACAAGGAATCCATTACCGATACCGCCAAGGTGCTCGAACGGATGGTTTCCACCATCGTCTGGCGCACCTACGCGCAGGCCGGGCTGGAAGAGATGGCCGCGGCGTCGAAGGTCCCGGTGATCAACGCGCTGTCCGATGACTACCACCCGTGCCAGCTTCTCGCTGACCTGTTGACCATCCGCGAACACAAGGGCACCCTGGCGGGGCTGAGCCTCGCGTACCTGGGCGATGCTGCCAATAACATGGCCAACTCCTACCTGCTCGCGGGGGTCACCGCTGGCATGCACGTCCGGATCGCCGGCCCCGAGGGGCACCTTCCCCAGCAGTCGGTGATCGATCAGGCCACTGCCCGGGCGGCCGAGACGGGTGGGTCGGTGCTGGTCACCACCGACCCTGCCACCGCGCTTGCCGACGCCGACGTCGTCGCCACCGACACCTGGATCTCCATGGGCCAGGAACCGGACAACGCGGGAGCCAAGGACGCAACCTTTGAGCTGTTCAGCAGCTACGGGGTGGACGCGGCCGCGATGGCGCACGCCGCCCCCGACGCCGTCGTCCTCCACTGCCTGCCCGCGTACCGTGGTTACGAGATTGCCGCCGATGTCATCGACGGCCCCCAATCGGTGGTCTGGGACGAGGCCGAAAACCGGCTGCACGCCCAGAAAGCCCTGATGGTCTGGCTGATGGACCGACGATGACCTCCCTCCAGCCCACCACCAAGACCGCCCGCCAGGCGAGGATCCGGGCGATTCTCACCGGGCAGTCGGTCCGGTCCCAGGCAGAACTGGCTGCTCTCCTGGCCGACGACGGCGTCCTGGTCACCCAGGCGACCCTCTCCCGAGACCTGGTGGAGCTCGGTGCGGTGCGGGTCCGTGCCGGCGAGGGTACCCTCGTTTACGCGGTG
>NZ_ASZW01000142.1:0-1603 GCF_000468215.1 Arthrobacter sp. CAL618
GCGGACGCCGCAGAGCGGGGTCACCCAGGAAATCCTCGATTCCCGGCTGTCCCGGCTGTGCTCGGAGTTACTCGTCACTGCTGAGGCGTCGGGAAACCTGGTCGTCTTGCGGACCCCGCCGGGGGCCGCGAACTTCCTGGCCCTGGCAATCGACCACTCGGTGATGCCCTCGGTCCTGGGGAGCATCGCCGGCGACGACACGATTATGCTGGTGACCCGCGACCCGGCGGGCGGGCCGGACGTGGCGGAGCGCTTCCGCCAGTTTGCGCAGGACCCGATGAGCAAACCCCTGTCCTGACCATTTCTTGCCTCTTTCAGACAAAACCAACCTCAACACCCTAGGAGCACAACCCATGACTGAACGCATTGTCCTCGCCTACTCCGGCGGACTCGACACCTCAGTAGCCATCGGCTGGATCGCCGAAGCGACCGGCGCCGAGGTCATCGCCGTCGCCGTCGACGTTGGACAGGGCGGTGAATCCTTGGAGGAGATTCGCCAGCGTGCCCTCGACTGCGGCGCCGTCGAAGCCTACGTGGCTGACGCCCGCGACGAGTTCGCCAACGACTACTGCATGCCAGCGCTGAAGGCCAACGCCCTGTACATGGACGCCTACCCGCTGGTCTCGGCGGTCTCCCGCCCGGTCATCGTCAAGCACCTGGTGGCGGCCGCCCGTGAATTCGGCGCCACCACGGTGGCCCACGGCTGCACCGGCAAGGGCAACGACCAGGTGCGTTTCGAGGTGGGCATCCAGACCCTCGGCCCGGACCTGCGCTGCATCGCCCCCGTGCGTGACCTGGCCCTGACCCGGGACAAGGCCATCACCTTCGCGGAGGAGCACAACCTGCCCATCCAGACCACCAAGAAGAACCCGTTCTCGATCGACCAGAACGTCTGGGGTCGCGCCGTCGAGACCGGTTTCCTCGAGGACATCTGGAACGGCCCGTCGAAGGACGTCTACGAGTACACCGATTCGCCCGAGTTTTCCCCGGCCGCCGACGAGGTGACCATCACCTTCCGTGAGGGCATCCCCGTCGCCATCGACGGCGTCGCAGTCACCCCCCTGCAGGCCATCGAACAGCTGAACCGCCGTGCCGGCGCCCAGGGCGTGGGCCGGATCGACATCGTGGAGGACCGCCTGGTCGGCATCAAGAGCCGCGAAATCTATGAGGCGCCCGGCGCCATGGCCCTGATCGCCGCGCACCGCGAGCTGGAAAACGTCACGGTGGAACGCGAGCAGGCCCGGTTCAAGAAGACCGTCGGCCAGCGCTGGACCGAGCTGGTCTACGACGGCCAGTGGTTCTCCCCGCTGAAGCGCTCCCTTGACACGTTCATCGACGACACCCAGAAATACGTCTCCGGGGACATCCGGATGGACCTCCACGGCGGCCGCGCCACGGTCACCGGCCGCAAGTCCGAGACCTCGCTGTACGACTTCAACCTGGCCACCTATGACACCGGCGACACCTTCGACCAGTCAATGGCCCGCGGCTTCATCGAGATCTTCGGTCTGTCCTCCAAGGTGGCCTCCGGCCGCGACGAGCGGGCGGGTCAGTAGCGATGGCGGGAGCCTCCACCAACGAGGGAGCCCTCTGGGGCGGCCGG
>NZ_ASZW01000142.1:1613-17933 GCF_000468215.1 Arthrobacter sp. CAL618
CCCGCCGACGCGCTGGCCGCCCTGAGCAAGTCGACCCACTTCGACTGGCGCCTGGCCGTGTATGACATTGCCGGGTCCCGGGCGCACGCCCGGGTCCTGCACCGGGCGGGCCTGCTCGACGACGACGAACTCACCGGCATGCTCGCCGCCCTCGACGCCCTCGACGACGACGTCCGCTCCGGCGCGTACACGCCCGCCGCATCGGACGAGGACGTGCACGGGTCGCTGGAACGTGGCCTGATCGAACGTGCCGGCGTCCAGCTGGGCGGCAAGCTCCGCGCTGGCCGCTCCCGCAATGACCAGGTCGCCACCCTGGGGCGCATGTATCTGCGGGACCACGCCCGGATCGTCGGGGCCGGGGTGCTGGCCACCATTGAGGCGCTGGTACAACAGGCCGAGGACCATCTGAGGGTTCCGATGCCGGGCCGCACGCACCTGCAGCATGCCCAGCCCGTGCTTTTGAGCCATCACCTGCTCGCCCATGCCTGGGCGCTGCTGCGCGATGTGCAGCGGCTACAGGACTGGGACAAACGGGCGGCCGTGTCGCCCTATGGCTCCGGCGCCCTCGCGGGATCCTCGCTGGGGCTGGACCCGCAGGCTGTCGCGGCGGAGCTGGGTTTCGCCTCGGCGACCCACAACTCGATCGACGGGACGGCGGCGCGGGATGTCTACGCCGAGTTCGCGTGGATCGCCTCAATGATCGGGGTGGACCTGTCCCGGATCAGCGAGGAGGTGATCCTGTGGGCCACGAAGGAGTTCTCCTTCGTCACCCTGCATGACTCCTATTCCACCGGGTCATCGATCATGCCGCAGAAGAAGAACCCCGACGTCGCTGAACTGGCGCGGGGCAAAGCGGGCCGCCTGATCGGCAACCTCACGGGGCTGCTCGCCACCCTCAAAGGGCTACCGCTGGCCTACAACCGTGACCTCCAGGAGGACAAGGAACCGGTCTTCGACGCGACCGACACGCTGGAAGTGCTGCTCCCAGCAGTCTCCGGCATGATCGCCACGTTGACGTTCAACACCGAACGGATGGCGTCCCTCGCACCCCAGGGTTTCGCGTTGGCGACCGACGTAGCCGAATGGCTGGTCCGGCAGGGGGTCCCCTTCCGGGAAGCCCACGAACTCTCCGGTGCAGCCGTCCGGCTGGCCGAGGGCCGTGGCGTGGAGCTGTGGGACCTCAGTGACGCGGATTATGCGTCGATTTCGCAGCACCTCACCCCGGGTGTCCGCGAGGTCCTGACGGTCGAGGGTTCCCTGAACAGCCGAGACTCCCAGGGCGGCACGGCCCCGGTGGCGGTGCAGCGCCAGCTGCAGGCCCTCCGGCAGGAGCTGGCAGGCGTTGCCAGCTTCCTGACTGACGTGCGGGGTACGCTCTAGGACAGGATCTAGTGCAGCCGCCCGTTGACCGGGCCAGACGATAAGGACCCACAGTGATTGAGCATCTCATCCGCGAAGTATCAGCCGGGCTCGCCGTTGCCGGTGAGGACCTGAAGACCACAGTGAAGGGGATCGACGACAGTTCGTTCGGCGAACCTACCGCGTTGCCCGGCTGGTCGCGGGCCCACGTGGTCGCGCACGCGGAGGGGATCTCGCGCGCCATGCAGCGGCAGGTCGAGCATGCGATGCAGGGCAACCTGATCGAGCTGTACGACGGCGGGTACGAGGGCCGGGTCCAATCCATCGAGGCCAGGGCCCAGCGCCCGGCCGCCGAGCAGAAGGAAGCACTGGTGGCGGCGGTTGACGCCGCCGTCGGCGCGTTCGAGAACGCCCGCGACCAGTGGGAGGCAAAAGTCTCCTTCCGGAATGGGACTGTCTACGACGCCGCCCTGGCGCTGTGGCGGGAGCTGGTGATCCACGCGTCCGACCTCGATGCCGGCACCACCACCCGGGATTGGAGCGACCGCTTCTGCCATTACCTCATCGATTTCCTTGCAGCCCGCGTCCCACAGGGAACTGTCCTGAAGCTGCAGCCGATGGGCGAGGAAGCGATCACAGTCCAGGCGCCCGGTTCCGACGACACCTCGGAGGCCGCCCACACCGTCGTCGTGACCGGCGCATTGCAGGACATCGCCGCGTGGCTTGCGGGTCGCGAACCCGTCGGTGGTCTGGAAGCCACCGATGCGGCCGAAGACGCCGACACAGTTGACCTGCCGGAGCTGGGACCCTGGCCGGCAGCGGTCTCGCCCCAGTAACACCCTTCCGGAACGGTAGGTGCCTGCTGTAGGTTGGGAGCATCCTGTCCCAGGAGGCAGCATGGAATCCCAACTCACCGGCGAGTTGCAGCGCGAATCGGCGTCCCACCGTGCCGAGCCGCTGGGCCGTGTTGAACGGTTGAGGGACGGGTATGTGCTGGCGTTCGACCGGCAGTTCGATTACCCGCGCTCCTACATCTGGAACCTTCTCACCGAACCGGCACGGCTCGCCCAGTGGCTTGGGAAGCTGACACCCGGCTGGGAACTCGGAAAGGAATATGCGCTGGATATGGGCGGCGACCCGTCCACCGGCACTGTTCTTCAATTCAACCCGCCCACCAGCCTCCAGGTCACCTGGGACGACAACATGGGGCTCGAATCAATCCTGGAATGGCGGGTTCTTGACTGCGCCGGCGGTGCCCTGCTGCAGTTGCGGGTCCGATCGGAAACCGCAGATTTCCTCACCGAGGGTGCTGCCGGCTGGCAACTCATCCTGGACACCCTCGACGCCATCGCTGCCGGCAGGACGCCCGGCCCGGATGCGGACTGGGCTGCGTTACGGGACGCGTACGCCACCAAATACCAGCTCTCCCACACGATGGGTGAACTGGAGATCGCCGACGGGGTCACTATGATCCACTTCGATCGACGCTTCGAAGCGACCCTGCCCAGGGTGAAGGACGCGGTGACCGCGGATCCGTCGCAGCAGCCGCGGGTCGAGCAGGCGGAGGTGGACTTCACGGCCGCCGGCTCTTCCACCATTGTCACCGTCAGACATGTGGTGGAAGACCCCACCGAGACCGCAGCACTGATGGCCCGCTGGCATGCCCATCTTGATGCGGTGGGAGTGGATATCGACGGCGATACCCCTCACATCAGCGTCCGTAAACTGCGAGTGCTTGAGGACTTCTACCGGGCCAACACCGCCGCTGAGTGAGCCGCCTCGCGGGCCAACAGGCTGGTCTTGACCGCCAACCCCCACCGGAAGCCGCCGAGGGAGCCATCGGTGCGGATCACCCGATGACACGGTACAAAGAGCGCCGCAGCGTTCTTGGCGCAGGCGCCGGCTGCCGCGCGCACCGCGCTGGCATTGCCCGCCAGCGAGGCGTACTGCGCGTAGGTGACCGGCCGGCCCGGCTCAACAGTGCGCAACATGTCCCACGCGTGGCTGCGGAACGGTCCCGACACCTGTTGCACTCGCACCGAGTCGATCGCCGTAATGTCGCCGTCGTAGTACGCGTCGACTGCCGCAGCGATGGGCCCAAGCTCGGCGGGAGCCACCTCACGTGGTGGGTCGGTGGGACGGAGTGTCGGATGGATTTGCCCGGTCAGTTCCGCCAGCTCCGAAGTCCAGCCAGACGCGAGCACAACGCCGCCCTGCTCCAGGATGGTGAACGGACCGTCAGGGGTGAGGACTGTGGTTTGCCGGACCACGGTGGGGGCATCGAGGGTCATGGGGTTGCTGCTTTCACTGGTGGGGTTGCGGGGGTTGCGGGGGTGCGGGTCGCAGGGTGGCTGGCAGCCAGGCGCCAGAGGTGCATGGTGGCGTAGGAGCGCCAGGGGCTGAAGCGTTCCATGGACGCCGAGAGCTGCCGCGGGTGGACCGGTCCGGTCTGTCCCGGGAGGGCGGCCCAACCGGTGCGCAGGGCTGCGTCATTGTCCAGCTGGATATCGGGGGCACCGAGCACGCGCAGTGCCACATAGCCGACGGTCCAGGGACCAATGCCCGGAAGTGGGAGGAGTTTGCGTTTCAGGTCGGCGACGCTGTCCTCCACCCCAAGGTGCAGACTCCCCTCGGCGAGGGCTGCGCTGACCCGCAGAATACTTTCACGACGTCGAGCCGGGCCGGTGAGGAGCTCGGCGCCGCCGTCGGCTAGTTGAGCCGGGGTGGGAAAGAGCCGGTGGAGCGTGCTGGCGCCCGGTTGGGGGACCAGCGTCGACGCGGTACCGAGCGCCGCGAGCCGGTGCAGCGTGCCCCGGGCGGCTTTGACAGTGATTTGCTGACCGATGAGCGCGCGGATCAGAATCTCGTGGGGGTCGGTGGCCCCGGGCAGCCGGATCCCGGGAAGGAGGTGCACCCGGTCGGCGAGCAGCGGGTCGGCGCCCAGGACGCCGTCGACGGCTTGCGGGTCGGCGTCGAGATCGAATAGCCGGCGAATCCGGGACAACAGCACCGGCAGGTCGGGCAACTTCTCCACGGTCACTGTCACAGCCAGCGCAGGCACGCCACTGGGCGCCGTGGTCAGGCGTGCGCTGAACCTGCCCTGTCCTCCCGGCAGCTGCAGCAACCGCTCGTACACCCCATCGGTTGCGTGCTCCACGCCGTCGACCGCTCGGAGCCGCAGGAACTCGAAGATGCCGGGGTCGTAGGGGGCGCGGAGGGGGAGGGTCAGCGCCAGGGTTGAACCCGCCAGGGTGGTACCAGCCAGGGGTGAACCAGTCAGGGTTGAACCAGCCGGGGTGGTACCAGCCGGGGTGGTACCAGTCGGGCGGCTGGGGGTGTTGTCGCCGGCGGCTTTCGCACGGCCGCGAAGATCGGAGGGGGTGAGCGCAAACACTTCCTGCACGGTGTCATTGAAGGACCTGATACTGCTGAACCCGGCGGCGAAGGCAATGTCCGAAAACTTCAAGCCGGTAGCCGTGAGCAGTGACCGTGCGGTCTGGGCGCGGGTGGCACGGGCGAGGGCGAGTGGGCCGGCGCCCAACTCCTGATGCAGGATCCGGTTCAACTGGCGGCTTGAATAACCCAGCCGCGCTGCCAGTCCCGTGACGCCGGTCCGGTCCACCTCTCCATCGGAGATCAGCCGCATGGCGCGGGCCGCAGCATCGGAGCGCAGGTTCCAGTCCGGGGTGCCCGGGACCGCCTCTGGGAGACACCGTTTGCAGGCACGGTACCCGGCCTGGTGCGCGGCCGCCGAGGTCTGGTAGAAACGCACATTGGCGGGCTTGGGGGTTCTCGCTGGGCATGACGGCCGGCAGTAAATTCTCGTTGTCGCCACAGCTGTGACGAACTGGCCGTCAAAACGCGCGTCCCGCGAGTCGATTGCCCGATACTGCTGCCAGAAGTCCATCCACCCATCGTTGCAGGTTGAACCGCCCTCAGCTAGCGGAAATCGGACATCAGCGTGGGTGGGGTGGCTGCAGGGTTTGCTACCGTCGTGTGCGTGACTGCGACCCCCGACAGAAACCGCCTGGCCCTGCCCGCCACCCAGGTTGCGCCCCTGCTGCTGGGGAGCACCCTGACCCACGACGACGACACCGGCCGCGTTGCCGTCCGCATCACCGAGGTGGAGGCCTATCTTGGTGCCGACGACCCGGGATCGCACGCGTTCCGCGGACAGACGGCACGGAACGCCACCATGTTCGGTAACCCCGGCCACCTCTATGTCTACTTCACCTACGGTATGCACTACTGCGCCAATGTGGTCTGCGGCGAGGCAGGTCAGGCAACCGGGTTGCTGCTGCGGGCAGGGGAAATCGTCGAAGGGCTCGAGGTTGCCCGGGAACGGCGGAAGTCTCCACGACACGACGTCGACCTGGCCCGCGGACCAGCCCGCCTGGCTCAGGCGCTCGGACTGAACCGGAAACTTGACGGCGCCGACCTGTTTGCGGCGCCCCTCACCCTGACCCTGCCTGCGGCACCGGTGGACCCGGACCTCGTGTCGAGTGGCCCCCGCGTCGGAGTCGCCGGCGTGGGCGGGGGCAGTGAATATCCCTGGCGGTACTGGCTCACCGACGACCCCACCGTGTCGCGGTACCGCGCGGCGAAGCCCCGTATACCCCGTACAGTTAACGGGTGAATAATTCAGTGCCCACAATCTCCGGGACGACAGCTCAGGACTATGTTGAACAACTCTGTCTGACCGTTCAGGACTTTCCCCGGCCGGGAATCAGCTTCCGCGATCTCACCCCGGTGTTTAGCGATGGACCCGCATTCCGTGCCGTCATCGATGACCTGGTCAAACCCTTCACCGGCACCTTCGACCTCGTCGCAGGGATTGAGGCACGCGGATTCCTGCTGGCCGCCGCCGTCGCCTACGCGACCGGCACCGGAGTGCTGGCGGTCCGCAAACCCGGAAAGCTGCCCCGGCCGGTCCTCTCCGAGTCCTACAGCCTCGAGTATGGGGAGGCAAAGCTGGAGATCCATCAGGACGACGTCGCCCCGGGGACGCGGGTGCTGGTGCTCGACGACGTGCTGGCCACCGGGGGCACCCTGGCCGCGGCGACCGCCCTGTTCGAATCGTGCGGAGCCGAGGTTGTCGGTTGCGCGGTGGTCCTGGAACTCACCGGGTTGCAGGGACGGCTGAAAGTCCAGCAGTACCCAGTGCACACGGTGGTGGCCTCATAGGATTCACCGACCATGCCAAAAGTGCCAGCTGCACTGTAGAATTGACGGTCTGCCTTTGGCGAGAGGGAAACGCATAATGCATCACACATCCACGGCCCGTAACGAACTCGACCATGAGCGCGGCTACGTGGCGGGACTCTACCAACGGCTCGATGAACTCCGTGACGAGAAGCGCGGGCAGCTGGCAGAGGTGCGCCGTTCCCTGTCGGCCGGCTCCCACCAGAACCGGTCCGAACGCGACGCTTTCGCCACGATGTACGAGGATCGGCTGGCCCAGCTCAACGCCGTCGACGACCGGCTCGTCTTTGGCCGGCTGGACCTTGACGACGGGGATGAGCGGTACATCGGCAGGATCGGGTTGTCCACCGAGGACCTGCAACAGCTGATGGTCGACTGGCGTGCACCCGAAGCCGGTACCTTCTACCAGGCGACCGCTTTCGAGCGGATGGGCGTTCGTCGTCGTCGTCACCTGATTCTGTCCCGACGGAACGTCCTTGCCATTGAAGATGATGTGCTGGATGCAGCCCTCCTGACCGAAGATGAATCACTCCAGGGTGAGGGTGCGCTGCTCGCCGCCCTCAATTCCAAGCGCACCGGACAAATGTCCGACATCGTCGGAACCATCCAGGCCGAACAGGACCGGGTGATTCGGGCGCCGCTGCAGGGCGTCGTCGTCGTACAGGGTGGCCCGGGAACCGGCAAGACAGCTGTTGCGCTCCACCGCGCCGCCTACCTGCTCTACACGCACCGTGAACGGCTGAAGTCGGCTGGCGTCCTCCTGGTGGGACCCACCAACGCGTTTATGAAATACATTGAGCGGGTGCTCCCGTCGCTGGGTGAAACCGGCGTGGTGATGGCGAGCATCGGCAGCCTGATGCCCGGCATCACTGCCATACAGGAGCCCACCGAGGAAGCAGCAGAGATCAAGGGCCGCCTGGAGATGGTCGAGGTGCTGAAGCGAGCCCTGGCGAACCGCCAACGGGTCCCCGACCAGGACAAGCGTCTCAATGTCGAGGGAACCATCCTGACCCTTTCCCCCCGGCAGGTGCGCAAGGCACGCGACCGCGCCCGGGCCACCGGGAAACCCCATAACGAAGCCCGGGTGACGTTCGTCAAGATCCTCCTGCGCGAGCTGACCGAACAACTCACCGAGCAGCTTGAGGAATCGTCGGGCGCCGGCAATACCGCTGACCGGTCCTACCTGGCAGAAGACGTGCGCAGTTCGCGCGACGTCCGGATCGCGTTGAACCTGGCCTGGATGCCGCTGACCCCAGAGAAATTCGTCGCTGAACTATTGACCAAGCCCGGCATCCTTGCCGCTGCAGCCCCTGGCTTCAGCGACGCGGAGGTGGGCCACCTCACCCGACCAGCAGGTGCACCGTGGACCGAAGCCGACGTGGCGTTGCTGGACGAGGCAGCCGAACTGCTCGGCGACCTCGATCCCTCAGCGGGTCGGGACACAGCGGCCCGGGACCAGGAGCGTCGCCGCGACCTGGCAAACGCCGAACGAACCCTCGAGAATGTCAACGAGTCGCTGGCGGATTCAGGGGTCGATGGTGTGCTCAGCGCTGAAGACCTTGCGGACCACAATGCAGTCACCGAAGCCCGGCTGAGCGCAGCTGAACGCGCCTCAGTCGACCGGACATGGGCGTTTGGCCACATTGTGGTCGACGAGGCCCAGGAACTATCCCCCATGCAGTGGCGGGTGCTGATGCGCCGCTGCCCCCTGAAATCGTTCACCATTGTGGGTGATATTGCCCAGACCAGTTCGGCCGCGGGCTCCAATTCATGGCAGCAGGCGCTTGAACCGTTCGTGGGGGAGCGGTGGCAGCTCGAGGAGCTCACCGTCAACTACCGCACACCGGCGCAGATTGCCGAGGCGGCGGCCCGGATGGCCAATGCCGCGGGCCTGGTGGTCTCGGCACCCAAGGCTGTCCGAGAAGGCCGGTGGGCCCCGATCGTGGACCGGGTTCCTGAACTGATTCCGGCGCTCCTGCAGGCTCTTCCCGAAGAACTCAGTGCGGTGGAGGGCGGGTTGCTTGCCATCATTGCCCCCGAACGACTCCTGGCGGAGGTGCGGTCCGCTCTGACCGGAGTCTACGGTCAGCGGATCGGCTTCGGTGCGGGCAGCATGGGTCAGGACATTGTGGTCACGAGTCCCCGGGAGGCGAAGGGGCTGGAGTTCGACGGCGTCGTGGTGCTGGAACCAGCAGAAATGCTCGACCCACGGTCCATCCGTGTCGGCGACCTGTACGTGTCGATGACGCGACCTACCCAGCGACTGCGCCTGATTGCCACGGGCGAAATACCGGCGGGCATCGAGGACTGATAATTTAGAGTCTGTGTCCCAGCAAATAGAAACCACAGACCACGGCCTCGCCGAACTCCTGAACGCCCAGCGCAACGACCCAGCTTTCGCCAATGTGTGGCAGGAACTGAAGTGGCGTGGACTGATTCATGTGTCCACCGACGAGGAAGCGCTCGAAAAAGCCCTTGCGGGGGACCCGGTGACTTTCTACTGTGGTTTCGACCCGACTGCACCGAGCCTGCACCTCGGACACCTGGTGCAGCTCCTCACCATGCGCCGGCTGCAGCTCGCCGGCCATCGTGCGCTCGGCCTGGTTGGGGGGTCCACCGGTTTGATCGGTGACCCGCGACCCACCTCCGAACGGACACTCAACACTCCTGAAACGGTGGCGGAGTGGGTCGAGAAGCTGCGGGGACAGGTCGAGAAATACCTCGATTTCACCGGGTCCAATCCTGCCCGGATGGTCAACAACCTCGACTGGACGGCACCCCTGAGTGCTATTGATTTCCTGCGTGAAATCGGGAAGCACTACCGGGTGGGCACCATGCTCGCCAAGGACGCCGTCAGTGCGCGGCTGAATTCCGACGCCGGGATCAGCTACACCGAGTTCAGCTACCAGATTCTGCAGGGCCTGGATTTCCTGGAGCTCTACCGCAGCTACGGTTGCACCCTGCAGACGGGCGGCTCAGACCAGTGGGGCAACCTGACCAGCGGCACGGACCTGATCAGGCGTGCCGAGGGGAAGAGCGTCCACGCTATCGGGACGCCGCTGATTACCAACTCGGATGGCACCAAGTTCGGCAAGAGCGAGGGCAACGCCATCTGGATCGATGCCCAGCTGACCAGCCCGTACGCCTTTTACCAGTTCTGGCTCAACACCGCCGACGCTGATGTGGTGGGAAGGCTGAAGGTGTTCACGTTCAAATCCCGTGAGGAAATCGAAGCGTTGGGCCGCGCTGCCGACGAACGGCCGCACTTGCGGGAGGCGCAACGCGCGCTTGCCTTCGAGGTGAACTCGTTGGTGCATGGCGTGGACGCAACAGAGAAGGTCATTGCCGCGTCCGCAGCGCTTTTCGGTCAGGGTGAACTGTCGGAACTCGACGAGACCACCCTGTCGTCGGCAATTGCCGAGTTACCCACTGCCACCGTGTCGACTGCTGGTCTGGGGATTATTGATCTGTTGGTGGCTAGCGGGCTGTCGGCAAGTAACTCAGCCGCACGACGCACCGTCTCGGAAGGGGGTGCCTACGTGAACAACACCAAAGTCCAGGATCCTGACACTGTTGTGGGCCCCGAGTCGCTCCTGCATGGGCGGTACCTGGTCCTTCGCCGGGGCAAACGGACGCTCGCCACTGTGGACGTCGCACCCGCCTAAACCACCTGGTTCAGGCGCGCAGCAGGACGATTTGCGTGCACCCAGATCCACGTGTAATGTTTCATGAGTTGCCGCCACTGAGTGGCAACCACCCCCTTCGAAAATTTACAGGTAGCTCCGGCGTGTGCTTTGCACAGAAGCCAGAATTACCTCAACTTTTCGTCGGCTCATTCGGTTGTTTTTGCCGAAATCCGGAAATAACGCGGATTTGACAAAGAGAATGCGGATGGAATAACTTTAGATAAGTCGCAGCGAGGAAATGTAAATAGAAAGATTATTTACAGATAATACGAATTGCGCCTGTTGTTTGAGAACTCAATAGTGTGCCATGTTTGTTGATACCGATTGTTTTATTGATTGGTTGAATTTGGCTGCATGATGCCACCCCGTGGTGTTGTGTGGTTGTTTTTGGCTGGTTTCGAATTTTGCGCGTGCCTGTTTACTGGTTTTTCCTGGTGGTGGGTGCGTGTCTGTAATGCATTTACGGAGAGTTTGATCCTGGCTCAGGATGAACGCTGGCGGCGTGCTTAACACATGCAAGTCGAACGATGATCCCAGCTTGCTGGGGGATTAGTGGCGAACGGGTGAGTAACACGTGAGTAACCTGCCCTTGACTCTGGGATAAGCCTGGGAAACCGGGTCTAATACTGGATATGACCTTCTGGCGCATGCCATGTTGGTGGAAAGCTTTATTGCGGTTTTGGATGGACTCGCGGCCTATCAGCTTGTTGGTGGGGTAATGGCCTACCAAGGCGACGACGGGTAGCCGGCCTGAGAGGGTGGACGGCCACACTGGGACTGAGACACGGCCCAGACTCCTACGGGAGGCAGCAGTGGGGAATATTGCACAATGGGCGCAAGCCTGATGCAGCGACGCCGCGTGGGGGATGAAGGCCTTCGGGTTGTAAACCTCTTTCAGTAGGGAAGAAGCGAAAGTGACGGTACCTGCAGAAGAAGCGCCGGCTAACTACGTGCCAGCAGCCGCGGTAATACGTAGGGCGCAAGCGTTATCCGGAATTATTGGGCGTAAAGAGCTCGTAGGCGGTTTGTCGCGTCTGCCGTGAAAGTCCGGGGCTTAACTCCGGATCTGCGGTGGGTACGGGCAGACTAGAGTGATGTAGGGGAGACTGGAATTCCTGGTGTAGCGGTGAAATGCGCAGATATCAGGAGGAACACCGATGGCGAAGGCAGGTCTCTGGGCATTAACTGACGCTGAGGAGCGAAAGCATGGGGAGCGAACAGGATTAGATACCCTGGTAGTCCATGCCGTAAACGTTGGGCACTAGGTGTGGGGGACATTCCACGTTTTCCGCGCCGTAGCTAACGCATTAAGTGCCCCGCCTGGGGAGTACGGCCGCAAGGCTAAAACTCAAAGGAATTGACGGGGGCCCGCACAAGCGGCGGAGCATGCGGATTAATTCGATGCAACGCGAAGAACCTTACCAAGGCTTGACATGAACTGGAACAGCGCAGAGATGTGTTGGCCGCTTGCGGCCGGTTTACAGGTGGTGCATGGTTGTCGTCAGCTCGTGTCGTGAGATGTTGGGTTAAGTCCCGCAACGAGCGCAACCCTCGTTCTATGTTGCCAGCGCGTTATGGCGGGGACTCATAGGAGACTGCCGGGGTCAACTCGGAGGAAGGTGGGGACGACGTCAAATCATCATGCCCCTTATGTCTTGGGCTTCACGCATGCTACAATGGCCGGTACAAAGGGTTGCGATACTGTGAGGTGGAGCTAATCCCAAAAAGCCGGTCTCAGTTCGGATTGAGGTCTGCAACTCGACCTCATGAAGTCGGAGTCGCTAGTAATCGCAGATCAGCAACGCTGCGGTGAATACGTTCCCGGGCCTTGTACACACCGCCCGTCAAGTCACGAAAGTTGGTAACACCCGAAGCCGGTGGCCTAACCCCCTTGTGGGGAGGGAGCTGTCGAAGGTGGGACCGGCGATTGGGACTAAGTCGTAACAAGGTAGCCGTACCGGAAGGTGCGGCTGGATCACCTCCTTTCTAAGGAGCACCTCGAATGACGCGCCGATCCTGTGTGGTTGGTGTGGGGTTCGTAGGAGTATGGCCTATTGCGCGGGCGTTTGTTCCGCGGTGGGCTGCTCAAGGGTGGAATATCAATGGATAGGTGCCTGGTGGCGCTGGCTGGTTGCAGAGTACGATCGCCTTTTGGTGGTGTGGAAATGGTTCTGGTTGGTGGTGATTGGGTTATCGTATGGCACACTGTTGGGTCCTGAAATAACAGGGCTCTGATTGTCGTGGACAAGTGTTCTGCTGGTTTGGTGCGTCGTTGTGGCGTGTCGGGTTGGTGGGGTGTTGTTTGTGGGGGTTGGGGTGCTGGGGTTTCTGGTTTTTCCCTGCCATGGCAGCGGGATCCTCGTGTTTGGGGGTTTTGGTTGGTGGTGTGGGGTTGTTGGTTGAGAACTGCATAGTGGACGAGAGCATCTTAAAAATAAGAAGCAATTTCAAAAAATCTTGGTTTCAGACTTTTAGTTTGATGCCATGGTTTTCTCGATATGTTTTTTGATCTTTTGTGGTCAAGTTTTTAAGGGCACACGGTGGATGCCTTGGCATCAAGAGCCGAAGAAGGACGTGGGAATCTGCGATAAGCCTGGGGGAGTCGATAACCGGACTGTGAGCCCAGGATTTCCGAATGGGGAAACCCCGCCTGGCCAGCGATGGACCGGGTGACCCGCATCTGAACACATAGGGTGCGTGGAGGGAACGTGGGGAAGTGAAACATCTCAGTACCCACAGGAAGAGAAAACAATAGTGATTCCGTTAGTAGTGGCGAGCGAACGCGGATGAGGCTAAACCAGTGGTGTGTGATAGCCGGCGGGCGTTGCATCACTGGGGTTGCGGGACTTTCCGTTCTGATTCTGCCGGATCAGTGAAATGAGTGCAGGCGTATAGGTGAACGGTCTTGAAAGGCCGGCCGGAGAGGGTGTAAGTCCCGTAACCGTAATGCGTGCTGCCGTTTGGAGAGTATCCCAAGTAGTACGGGGCCCGAGAAATCCCGTGCGAATCTGCCAGGACCACCTGGTAAGCCTAAATACTCCTTGATGACCGATAGCGGACAAGTACCGTGAGGGAAAGGTGAAAAGTACCCCGGGAGGGGAGTGAAACAGTACCTGAAACCGTGTGCCTACAATCCGTCAGAGCGTTGCCATCCTTTCGGGGGTGGTGGTGTGATGGCGTGCCTTTTGAAGAATGAGCCTGCGAGTTAGTGTTACGTCGCGAGGTTAACCCGTGTGGGGAAGCCGTAGCGAAAGCGAGTCTGAATAGGGCGAGTGAGTGGCGTGATCTAGACCCGAAGCGAAGTGATCTACCCATGGCCAGGTTGAAGCGACGGTAAGACGTCGTGGAGGACCGAACCCACTTCAGTTGAAAATGGAGGGGATGAGCTGTGGGTAGGGGTGAAAGGCCAATCAAACTTCGTGATAGCTGGTTCTCCCCGAAATGCATTTAGGTGCAGCGTTGCGTGTTTCTTACCGGAGGTAGAGCTACTGGATGGCTAATGGGCCCTACAAGGTTACTGACGTCAGCCAAACTCCGAATGCCGGTAAGTGAGAGCGCAGCAGTGAGACTGTGGGGGATAAGCTTCATAGTCGAGAGGGAAACAGCCCAGACCACCAACTAAGGCCCCTAAGCGTGTGCTAAGTGGGAAAGGATGTGGAGTTGCGAAGACAACCAGGAGGTTGGCTTAGAAGCAGCCATCCTTGAAAGAGTGCGTAATAGCTCACTGGTCAAGTGATTCCGCGCCGACAATGTAGCGGGGCTCAAGTACACCGCCGAAGTTGTGGATTTCAGATATTAGCTAAGCCGGAGACTTGTTCTCCTGAGTTCAGGCGTCTGGAGTGGTAGGGGAGCGTCGTGTGGGCGGTGAAGTCGCGGTGTAAACCAGCGGTGGAGCCTACACGAGTGAGAATGCAGGCATGAGTAGCGAAAGACGGGTGAGAAACCCGTCCGCCGAATGATCAAGGGTTCCAGGGTCAAGCTAATCTGCCCTGGGTAAGTCGGGACCTAAGGCGAGGCCGACAGGCGTAGTCGATGGACAACGGGTTGATATTCCCGTACCGGCGAAAAACCGCCCATACTGAGCAGGGGATACTAACCGCCCAATACCTGACCGCCCACCCTTCGGGGTGACGTGGTTTTTGGTGGAGCGCGGGACCTGATCCTGGGAGGTAAGCGTATTAACAGGTGTGACGCAGGAAGGTAGCCGGGCCGGGCGATGGTTGCCCCGGTCTAAGGATGTAGGAGGGACCATAGGCAAATCCGTGGTCCTGGTTTTGATACCGTCTCTGAGACCCGATGGGCCCCGTTATGCGGGGATCCGGTGATCCTATGCTGCCTAGAAAAGCATCGGCGCGAGGTTTTAGCCGCCCGTACCCCAAACCGACACAGGTGATCAGGTAGAGAATACTAAGGCGATCGAGAGAATTATGGTTAAGGAACTCGGCAAAATGCCCCCGTAACTTCGGGAGAAGGGGGGCCTCACCCGTGACCAACACTTGCTGTTGTGAGCGTTGTGGGGCCGCAGAGACCAGGGGGAAGCGACTGTTTACTAAAAACACAGGTCCGTGCGAAGTCGCAAGACGATGTATACGGACTGACTCCTGCCCGGTGCTGGAAGGTTAAGAGGACCGGTTAGTGCCCTTCGGGGTGCGAAGCTGGGAATTTAAGCCCCAGTAAACGGCGGTGGTAACTATAACCATCCTAAGGTAGCGAAATTCCTTGTCGGGTAAGTTCCGACCTGCACGAATGGAGTAACGACTTCCCCGCTGTCTCAACCATAAGCTCGGCGAAATTGCACTACGAGTAAAGATGCTCGTTACGCGCAGCAGGACGGAAAGACCCCGAGACCTTCACTATAGTTTGGTATTGGTGTTCGGTGTGGCTTGTGTAGGATAGGTGGGAGACTGTGAACCCTGGACGCTAGTTCAGGGGGAGTCATCGTTGAAATACCACTCTGGTCATACTGGATATCTAACTTCGGCCCGTAATCCGGGTCAGGGACAGTGCCTGATGGGTAGTTTAACTGGGGCGGTTGCCTCCTAAAAAGTAACGGAGGCGCCCAAAGGTTCCCTCAGCCTGGTTGGCAATCAGGTGTCGAGTGTAAGTGCACAAGGGAGCTTGACTGTGAGAGAGACATCTCAAGCAGGGACGAAAGTCGGGACTAGTGATCCGGCGGTACATTGTGGAATGGCCGTCGCTCAACGGATAAAAGGTACCTCGGGGATAACAGGCTGATCTTGCCCAAGAGTCCATATCGACGGCATGGTTTGGCACCTCGATGTCGGCTCGTCGCATCCTGGGGCTGGAGTAGGTCCCAAGGGTTGGGCTGTTCGCCCATTAAAGCGGTACGCGAGCTGGGTTTAGAACGTCGTGAGACAGTTCGGTCCCTATCCGCTGCGCGCGCAGGAAATTTGAGAAGGGCTGTCCTTAGTACGAGAGGACCGGGACGGACGAACCTCTGGTGTGTCAGTTGTACTGCCAAGTGCACCGCTGATTAGCTACGTTCGGATGGGATAACCGCTGAAAGCATCTAAGCGGGAAGCCTGCTTCGAGATGAGATTTCCATACACATTTGTGTGAGAGGCCCCCAGCCAGACCACTGGGTTGATAGGCCGGACGTGGAAGCAAGGACTAACGACTTGTGAAGCTGACCGGTACTAATAAGCCGATAACTTACACCACACACACCACCCGTGAACGGCATCAAAAGACGTTCACACCAAGGATGGTGTAAAGATATGCTGCTTTCGTCCACTATGCGGTTCCCAACCAACAACAGGAACCAAAAAACACAACACAATACAGGTATATACTGTTCAAGTTGTAACCAAAAAAACTTCCCACCCCACACGGCTCACACAGCCAGTGCAGGGGAACGGGTAAAAGGGTTACGGCGGTCACAGCGTGGGGGAAACGCCCGGTCCCATTCCGAACCCGGAAGCTAAGACCCACAGCGCCGATGGTACTGCACCCGAGAGAGTGTGGGAGAGTAGGACACCGCCGGACAACCATTAGACGAAAGGCCCCACCACCGGTGGGGCCTTTCGCACTTAACCCACCACACCCCAAACAC
>NZ_ASZW01000143.1:0-13811 GCF_000468215.1 Arthrobacter sp. CAL618
TAGCCCGGATTTTTCATGATGGCCGGGTTCGCGGCCAGGTCATGGGCTAGTTCGCGTCCGGTGGGATTTTCTTGTTTTGGGCGTGTTGGCGGGGCCTGTGGTCGCTGGCTGGGCGTCGGGTTCCACGTCTCCGATCGGGTGTTTCGGTGGTTGCAGGGCTGGCCGTCCGGCTTTCAGGCCAGGCGCGGGCTCGGTTGTCGGAGGCTGTGCTTGAGCTCGGTAATGGCGGTCAGGAGGGTGGTGATCGTGCCGGTTTCCGGCGCGTTGCCGGGGATCAGCAGCTGGGTCCGCCGGGCCCTAGTGATGAGTTTTCCGGCGGTCGCGAAGAGCCGGTACCGCCACCGTTTGATGTCCCAGCCGCGGGCTGTATGCCCGGCCGGCAGGATGGCCAGTTGCAGCCAGGACACTAGATTCATGGCCAGGGCGGCAATGTCAGCCCAGGCCTGATTGGCGTGGAAATCATAGAACGGCAGTTTCCCGAGCCCAGTGTTCTTCAGCGTTTTGATCCGGTTCTCACACCGTCCCCGGGCCCGGTGCCGGGCATCAAGGGTGGGCCCGTGCCAGCGCGGCGAGTTCGTCAGAAAGGCCGTGATTCTGTGTCCGTCAACATCGAGCAGCGTTGCCTGCGCCCCGGGGTGAAGGGGCTCGGCGCGTAGGAACAGGTTCGTCCCGACCGGGTAATCGGTGAGCCCGAAAATCTCGGTGGCGTTGATGACCCACGCATCGGTGCGTTCCTTACCGTTCTGGTCCAGGGCCGGCTGCCAATGCGCTTTGTCGTTGATCCAGGCGACCATGTGGGCCTTGGTGACCGGCACCGGGTAGGACACCGTGAACTGGACACCTAACGACGCCAGGTGATGCAGGAACTTCCGTGACGCCCCGGCGCTGTCGGTGCGCACCAGCACCTTGTCCCCGATGAGCTCACCGTGGCCGTCGTAGAAACTGTCGGGGAGCTGTCCGATGGCCTGGGTGAACACCTCGATGTGGTCTTGGGCACTGTTGGCTCCGGCGTTGCCTGGACGCATCAACGCGGCCAGGATCTCCCCGGTCCCGTTGCCCGTACCGTAATCGACGCTGGCGATGAAAGGGGCGAAACCATACCCGCCCTTATAGGTGCCCACGGCCTGTTCCTTGTCGCTGTGGGAGGCCACGAGCGTGGCATCAAGGTCCAGGATCAGGGGCTCCAGGACGGTCGCCCGCAGTGCCGGGTTCCGGTCCCCGGCAGCGTCCCATGCCCGTGAACGCAGCTGGCGAGTCAACGTGGCGAAGCCGTAGCCGAAGACGTCCGGACCAGCCGCAACCCGGTCGAAGAACCGTGAGACGGTCGCGTTCGAGGCCACGTTCCCGAAGACGCCGGCACCAGAGCGTAGGATATCCAGATCCGAGACGTGTTCCCCGCCGCCGGCGAGCATGACCGCCAAGGATCCCAGGATCGTGCCGGGCCGATGCCGGGCCCCGGCGGGAACGAACTGGCCTAACCGGTCCTCGCACAAGCCCCGGAAACCGAGCGCGTCGATCAGAGATGTCACCACGTTCAGCCCCGCGTGGGAGACCAGCGACTGCTCCGTCGTGGCGACAGGAAGAGACGGGAAAACTCCGGTAATCTTAGACATCAGAAAGGTGCTTCTTTCAGCCGGTGGAACAGTGCGTCAACAACACTATTTTCCCAGCCCAGAAGCACCTTTCGTCGCTTTAACACACCCGACGGGCCCCACCCTCATGAAAACCCCGGGCTAGCGCGCGGTTCATTCCTGCGTCGGTTGTGGGGAATGCGGCTGTGTCGATCAACGCACCAGTTGCGCAGTGAATCGTTGTGAATGTGTGAGTGCGGGCGTGGGTGTCGACTCCGACGACGAATTCGAAGTCTTCGGCGATGATCGTCATGGTCAGCTACTCCTTCGTTGAACCGGTCAGTTGATGCAAAAGCCTGCTTTGTTCGCGCGAAGACGCATCTGTAATGGGTCACACCGGTGGGTGGACAATCTTCTGATTAGGTCATTCGTGCGGGCAGGCTGGTGCCCGGAGAACAGAGCGGACGAGTCATTTTTAGGACACCGCTTTCACAGGTCGGATATACCCTGAGTCACGCTCTAGCCTCCAAGACCAGCCTGCCAGCCAGCCTCTGGCCGGCTACTGACCATTACAGATATACCCGCTGGTCACGGACCTTGCCGCTGACGGGGTTCCTGTCGCGGTGACTTGCAGGGTGTTGGGATTCAGTAAGCAAGGCTATTACCGGTGGAAAGCCAACCCGGTCACTGACCGGGACTGGGCTGATGCGCATCTGGTCAACGCGGCACTGCAGATCCACGCCGACGATCCGGCGTTCGGGTACCGGTTCATCGCCGACGAGCTCCCCGGCAAAGGCTTCACCGCGGTGAGAACAGGGTCCAGCGGTTGTGCCGCGACCACCGGATCTGGTCGGTGTTCTCACGCAAACGAGGCCTGAATCGCAAGCCCGGACCGCCGGTCCATGACGACCGGGTGCAACGGGACTTCACCGCAACAGTGCCGAACCAGCTGTGGTTAACGGACATCACCGAACATCCCACCGCGGAAGGAAAGCTCTATCTTTGCGCGGTGAAGGACGTCTATTCCGGACGCATCGTCGGCTATTCGATGGACTCCCGGATGAAATCCCGGCTGGCGGTCTCAGCGCTGGAGAACGCGGTCCGCACACGGCGTCCAGCCGGAACGGTGGTCCATTCAGACCGCGGGTCCCAGTTCCGTTCAAGAAGTTTCGTGGAATCGCTGCGACACAACGGGCTCACCGGATCGATGGGAAGGGTCGGAGCCTGCGCTGATAACGCAGCAATGGAATCCTTCGTCTCGCTCCTGCAAAAGAACGTCCTGGACCGCAAACGATGGAACACCCGCCATGAACTCCGGCTAGCAATTACGACGTGGATCGAGCGGACCTATCACCGGCACCGGCGACAACGACGGCTGGGGAAACTCACGCCAATCGAATATGAAACAATCAACCGAACCGCGCTCACCGCGGCCTAAGACCCCGAGTCAACAAAAGCCGGGGCAGTCCCCTTTGAACTCGACAATTGGGTGCCGCGAACTAGTCCAAACGATCCAGGCTGCCCCGGATCACGGTAATAGGGTCTACTGTGCCGGCTTCGATACCTTCGCATTGTGAACGGCCGCCGTCGGTGGTGGGTTCGTACCTGAGGCAGAAAGCTTCTTAGTAGGGCATTCCGCCGTCCAGGGCGGCCAGAGCTTATGGTTCTAGCTAGGCTTTACCGTTCGCTGATGAGCGCCCGGTTGCGTTGGGTGAACCAGATGGCCAGCGGGATGCAGGTAACGACGGCCGCGGCGATCATTAGCACGGGCCAGCCGCCCGCCTGCCAGGAGACACCGGCCAGGGTCGAGCCGATGGAGCCGCCAATGAAGTTGCCGACCACAAAGACCGTGTTGAGGCGACTCCGCGTGCTCGGGTCGATAGACAGCATCCGTGTCTGCACTAGCACCGGCGGACGTTAATTTACTCGCCGGTAAAGATAGATAGCCCGGTCCGTACGGTGATAACGACGCTCTTACGGCACTGTCATGTTTCCCGATATTCACGAAGACGATATTCGTACTACTATGGCATTCTGCTTATTTGACAATGGCAAACCCGGGGTGACCCGGCGACGCAAAGCCACGGGGCCCTTGAGGTCAGCCGGGCTACCTGACAGCAAGGTTTTTATCATGCGCCGCATCCCTTCATCAGCATCATTTTGGGCAGAAGATCCGCCGATCCCGTTTGACTCGAATCAACCAGTTCGCGTTTTGCTAACTATCTCAAAGCAGCTTTCGGGTCGATCCCGCCATTCGTTACCCCTCGTCGCGACACTTCTCAGTGGAAACCGGAAATGAGCGACGGACCTACCGTTTGGCCACCTACGAGAAGTGTTGTGTTTTGTGAACCATTGAACACTGATCCGGTCGAGCTTCGGGACCGCCTTCGCCGGGAGACCTTAGTGTTGCATCGGGAAGTCGAGGAGATGACCGGTCTTCCAGAATCGATCTCGACCAGGGGAGATTATGTGCAGTTGTTGCGGCGGCTTCAGGGTTTCCACACTGCTGTCGAAGAGCAGCTGGCTGACCCTTCCTGGGCGAAGGGGTGGCTGGATCTTGGGATCGCTTTGCCGAAGCATCGGAGGGCGTACCTGCTGTCTGAGGATCTGCAGTCTCTAGGAGCTGGCACCGAGATGGCTTCGGCGCGGGTGCCTAGGCTGGAGAACATTGCTCATGCCTTGGGGTGCTTATACGTTGTAGAGGGCTCATCCTTGGGCGGACGTGTCTTGGCTCCGGCTTTCCGCGCGGCCCTGGGGGATGTTCCCACCGGTTTTTTTGACAGCGATGAAAGGCTGCATCCGCACCCGTGGCGTTCTCTCTTGGCGGGACTTCGAAAGTTCGAAGTCGCTGGGGGGTGCGCCGATGACGTGGTGATTGGAGCGCAGATGACCTTCTTGGCTTACGGAAGGCACCTTGATAACAGGGCACAGGCGAGGACCGAAGGTCTATGACGCGCGCTCAAAAATTGTTGCCCGAAGATGAGCAAAAACGACTCGACGAGTGCGTGCGCGAGCCCGTCCATACACCCGGTGCGATTCAGCCTCATGGTGCTCTGCTCGTTCTCGACCCGGCGTCCATGGAGATTCTGCAGGCCAGCGAGAACACGGGCGCGGTACTTGGCCTGGATGCAACCGCGCTTCTGGGCCAACGCCTCGACGCAGTAATTGGTGCCAAGATGCCGCCGAACCTGGCTGCGGTAATCGCTGCCGGTGCCGTAAATGCTCCCAGTCCCACAGTTTTGACTATTGGTGGGAGTGTCTTCGACGTTATTATGCACCACGCCGAGGGGCTGGTCATCGCAGAATTCGAACCGCTTCGCGATGGCCATGATGGTAATTTGGTGGCGCTTCTGCACCTAGCACTAACCCGATTTTCCGTTGCCGAGTCAGTGAGTGAGTTGCGGGAAGCGGCTGCTCGAGAGGTACGCCAGCTCACGGGCTTCGACCACGTCATGGTCTATCACTTTCACCCGGATGGGCACGGTGAAGTCGTTGCGGAGGACCTTGCCGAGGGCATCTCTCCTTACCTTGGACTGCATTTCCCAGCGTCGGACATCCCAGCTCAGGCTCGCCGTCTCTACGAACGGAAGCTTTCCCGCGGCATCGCGACCAGCGACTATCAAAGCGCTGCGCTGGTCCCGGTACTGAACCCCAGAACAGGCGGACCCACCGATCTGTCCCGGGCCGAACTGCGCAGTGTTTCCCCGAATCATCTACAGTTCATGCGAAATATGGGACAAGGGTCTTCGATGTCCCTCTCGTTGGTACACGAGGGCCAACTCATCGGTATGATTACCTGCTCGCACCGGGACCCGCGCTACCTGCCATACATCTGGCGCCACGGGTGCGAGATTTTGGCACAACGAGTAACCCTTCAGACCGCAGCACTAACGGAGAGGCGCCGGCTTTCCGACCAGTTAAATAAGCAGCGGTTGCGCGGCGGACTTATCCAGCAAATGGACATCATGGACAACGTCGCAGAGGCACTGGTCAGCGGTGACGTCACTATTCTTGATCTCCTTGGCGCGGACGGAGCGATCGCGCGTGTAGACGGCATAACAGCGTTCGCCGGCAAAGTACCGCCGGAGGAGAACGTCGAGAAACTGGTCGCCCTCTGGCGCACCACATCTACCGAGCATTTACTGGTCAGCGAATCTTTCACCACCGACCGGCCTGATCTGGCCGAGATGGTGCCCGGCACGGAGGGTATCGTTCTGCTGGACCTAGGCGGCGGAGGAGACTACCTCGTCTGGTTCCGCGACGAAGTACTAAAGTCGGTGAACTGGTTAGGAGACCAGTCGCCGATGAACCGCGATACACCCCTATCGCCCCGAAACTCATTCCAAATGTGGTCTCAATCTGTCGCAGGCCAGGCCGAACCTTGGGACAGGGTAGCAGTCGCTGAGGCAGGTGAACTTGGCCGCGATATCGACGCAGTTCTGTTGCGCCGGGTTCAGGCCCGGCTTGCTCATCAGGGGCTGCACGACGCACTGACGGGACTGCCCAACCGACGCCTCCTCACAGAGCGTCTGGGGCAAGCCCTGGAACGGCACGCCAAAGGCGTTCCAGTGTCCGTTCTCTTCATCGATCTCGACCATTTCAAGCAGGTGAACGACTCGTTCGGACACGACATCGGTGACGCGCTGATCGTGCAGGCTGCAGAACGTCTCTTCCAATCAACGCGTAGCACCGACACTATTTGCCGCTTCGGTGGGGATGAATTTTTGGTTCTGTGCGAAAACACTGACGCCAGCACGGCCGAAAGCGTCGCAGAGCGCATCGTTTCGGCATTCCGGGAACCAGTTCGGATTGACGGGTTGAAGTTACGCATCACAGTGTCCGTGGGTATCACGCTAGCGCAGGGCCATCACCGTCCCACGGATCTACTCCGTGAGGCCGACCATGCCATGTATCTGTCCAAAAACGCGGGCCGAAACCGCAGCTCATGGTTTACAGACCAGCTGCAGGATAGGGCCAGCGAGCGTCTGCACACCGAATCGGCTTTACGTCTGGGCATCGAACGCAACGAACTCATCCTGCATTATCAGCCCATTTGGGATGTCGCTAGGGGAACAATCGAGGGTGTGGAAGCCTTGGTTCGATGGAACCGACCGGGTTACGGGCTGGTTCCACCGGACCGATTCATCCCTGTTGCTGAGGACACAGGGATCATCGGGCTACTTGGTGAATGGGTAATGACCGAAGCAATCCATCAGCTCAAGCAATGGCAGGACGAGGGCCTCGTGGAATCCAGTTTCCAGATGGCCGTCAATGTCTCTCCACTTCAGCTCCTGGACTCCGCATTGATCGACAAAATCAAACGGCTTGTCGCAGAATACGATTTGAAACCATCCAATCTGGTCATCGAGATCACCGAGTCGACCATGATGTCCCAATTGGCATCCATCACCAACGCGCTAAGTGTCCTCGCCAGCTACGGCGTAACACGGTCAATCGACGACTTTGGGACTGGATACTCCTCGCTGGCCTACCTGCGCTACATGCCCGTGAACCAACTTAAGATTGACAAGTCTTTTGTAGCCGGCCTCGGCACCAATCATGCAGATTCCACCCTCACAGAGACCGTCATCAACCTCGCTCGCGGACTCGGAATGACCTGCGTCGCTGAAGGCGTCGAGACCGAGTCCCAGCTAAACGTCCTTCGCGAACTGGGTTGTGACCTCGCTCAGGGATATCATCTCGGACACCCACAGACGGGTCCCGAACTTTCCAAGGGTTGGCGCGAAGCTCTCAAGCCTTCCAGCAAAATGTGAGGGTCGATCTGCTACTGCCGCTAAGTTTCAGAAGCGGGCCAACTGGCCGCCGAGCTTTTCTTGCATCTCGGCGGTGTCTGGGCCGTTGATAATCCAATTTTGGCCCGTGAACCATACTGAGTCTGATTCGGAGTCAACACCACCTTTATGACCTGGAACCTGCTTCATATGGCTCGCATGCTGAAACTGGCCGGAGGTATTACTGCCCGGGGAAACCTACCTGACGCTTGGAAAAAGGGCGACAGGTTTGGTCTGGATGCGAATCCGGAATACAGGTAGCGTCAGCGATTGTTTTTGAACGCTACCGGCGCAACAAATCTTGTGCGGCTAGACGAGCGAGGCCAAATCTGATCCTACTGAGGGGTAGGTGGCTGTGGTTGATTTCAGTTGGCGGGTGGTGAGGCCGTGTTTCATGGCCAGGCTGATGGTGTTGGCTAGTTCGGCGTAGTCTGTGCCGAAGAGATGCGCGCCGACGATCTGATCCGTTGATTTGTCGATCAGGATTTTCGATGCGCCGCTGGTTTCCCCTGTTCGGTAATTCGTGTACCAGGCGCTGGTATCGGTATAGCGGACGTCGACGTCCAGCCCGCTGTCCGCAGCTTCGTGTTCGAGCATGCCGAGACGCACTAGTTCCGGAATTGTGAAGACTGTCGTTGGTATCGCGAAGTAGTCGGGGGCCGTGGTACCTGATTTGAGCATGTTTGATGCTGCCACTTTAGCCTCGAACACTGCCACAGGGGTTAGCGGCATGCCAGGGGTGTCAGCGGCATCACCGGCTGCGTAGACGGCGGGATTGGTGGTGCTTTGGAGATGGTCGGCGACCTGTATTCCTTTAGGCCCGTATGCGACCTTCGCGGCTTCGAGGTTCAGTCGGGATAGGTCTGGGATCCGGCCCGCACCGTGGACGACGAGGTCGGCGTCAATTGTCGATGTCTCTCCAGCTTGAGTGAGGTGGAGGCGGAATCCGTTGTCTGACTTGTCGATACGGGTGATGCTTGTGCCGCGCTGGACAATGATGCCTGACTTTTCGCCGCGCGCGATCAGGAGGTCAACGAGGTCTGGGTCAAAGTTCTTCAGCGGGCGGGTCCCGCGATCGAGGATGAGGGTGGAGCTTCCGGCTCGGGCGGCGATATGAGCGAATTCGAAGGAGATGAAACCTCCGCCGAGGAAAACGATTCGGGGTGGCAGCTTCTGAAGGTTGAGGAAGTCGGTGCTATCGATGAGATGCTCGGCTCCGGGGAAGGCCAGAGGCCGGGGTGCTGCTCCCGTGGCGACGAGGATTTTCGGTGCTTGGTATGATGCTCCGGCGATGTTGACCGTTGTTGGACTGGTGAAGGTCGCCGTCCCGTGGAGGGTCTGCACCCCGTGTGAACGCAGGTCTTCTTCCATGGTCCTGGGGATTGGTTCGGTGAATCCGTGTTTGTGATCCATCAGTTCCTGCCAGTTGACGGACATGGTGCCGGGGTTCACGCCTTTACCGCTCATGAGCCGGGCGGCTTCGATCACTTCGGCGCCACGCCTGAGGATTTTCTTTGGATCGCACCCGCGCAGGGCGCAGGTTCCACCGTAGGGTAGGGAGTCTACGATCGCAACATTCCACCCATTCGACGCGCATTTCGTCGCGGCGGCGATTCCAGCCATCCCGGCACCGATGACCAGAAGGTCAACATCGGTAGCCATCTCATACCTCTTTCTTGTGTGAAAACGGAGTCGTTGTCGTGGTTGTAGCGGGAGGTAGCGCTGCCCTGAGCTGGTCGAGGGTCGGAGCCCCGGCTGGCCCCTCTGGGGTGAGGTATCGGCGGCATGCTAAACCGACTGGTGCGCCAGGACCCGCGAAAGGGTCGATGTGGTCGATCAGGATGCTCGGCGAACCGTGAAACCCAGTTCGTTCGGCTTCCTCAGCGGTGTCGATTATTTGTCGGGTGAGGACGATGTCGGGGCGGTCTTCGGCTAAAGCGATGAGTCGTTCGTAGGCTAGGGTCCAGTTGGGGCAGCCCTCGAAGTACTGCAGGGTGATCTTCATCTTCTGACTGTAAACCTTATAGCCGACTACAAGGTCAAGTGTTAGACTGGGGGATGCGTATTGGGGAACTTGGGGCGCTTGCGGGCGTTGATAGTCAGACCATCCGGTTCTATGAGCGTGAAGGTCTTCTGTCGGATCCTCTGCGCACGTCGAATGGCTACCGCAGTTATGCCCCTGAGGTAGTGGGCCGGTTGCGGTTCATCCGGTCGGCCCAGGCGGCCGGTCTGACGTTGGCCGAAATTTCGAGCACGCTACGTCTCCGCGACGCGGGTGAGGCTCCGTGCGCCCATGTATCGGCACTCCTGGAACGAAAGCTCGTCGATGTCCGGATTCGTCAGCGCGAGCTCGCCGCTTTGTCAGCGGAGCTCAGCGAGCTGATCAATTCAAGTAGGGCCCTTGACCCTGCTGATTGTTCCGACACGGAGATCTGCCACATCATCACACCGTTGAAGAACATGTAGGCCCCGCCGCGAACGGACGGCAGGGCCGATCTCGGTCAGCACGGTCTTCACCCGAGTGCCGTTGCGCATGTTTGCCGCGATAGGTCTCTACCCGTGCTCGTGTCCGAGGTGCTCGGTCAGCACGGTCTTCCAACGCCGTCTCGAGTACGTTTTTTGTGAGTTGGTTTAGCAGCCCGCCGGGGCCGACGAGGCTCACGCCCTGCTCCTTGGCCTGCACGAGCAGTCGTTCGGCAAGGTCCTTCCGATCAATAATTTCTCCTGTCACAGGATCGATCATCGCCTTTGTTGCTTTAGTCGTGAAGTCGTTCACGGCCATCTCCTTTCGGATCAGACCGGACCCTCACACACCGTTTTTCTTACAGTCCCTTTGCCTACGTTCAACTTCTAAATGTTGATTCTGGTGTCATTCTCGGTCGCTACTGCGAGGGCATCCGTAGACGAGGTTTCAGGGTTAGTGCGGTATCGGTACGTGGTGTTTTCATCCTGGACCACGAACGTTTCGACGTCGCTCCTATCCCAGTGAAGGACAAGAAGCCCGTAACGTTCGGCGAGTTTGGCTAGTGTCGCGAAAGTGGTGACGTCGATGACCGGTCGTCCCTGTGGGGCTGGCATTGGGTGTACCCGGACCAGAAGTGCGGCGTAGCGGCGCCGGATAGCCGCGCCTTCATCAACTGGTGTGTTCCGTCGTGCAAGCAGCACCAAAGTGGTGGCTGCAAGAAATGCTAGAAGGAGTAGGCCCGCTGACATGATCCGGGCGTTTGCTGCGGTCAAGTTCCAATTTTCTGGCCCCACAGTCCGCGGCACAGGAATCGTCTGGCCTACTGAGGCATCGGTTGTGACGGTGAGGGCATCCGCTGCGCCAGGAACGCTGAGCTGCAAGGGCGCCAGCTCAAGTGTCAGCGCCGGTTCGAAGTCCGGCCCCGTTGCGGTCTGCACACGGGGAGTGAGGGTAATTCCTATCGGGCTTTCCGGAAGGCCGGTGACGGCCGAGGCCGCCCGAGCCTTTTCTTCGAATGTTGCCAGGTCCAGCTCTACGGTGCCTTGGTACTGATTGCCCGTGAACGAAGTCGATGGCGAAAGGGGTACGGTGGTGCGCCACCCGCCGGGGGTAGACAGTTCAGCGGACACGGTGATGCTGCCCTGTGCGCCCTGGTAGGCGAAGTGCACTTCGATGGTATCGGCAAGGGAACGGAAAACTGGATCCGGGGATTCGGCTACAGTGCCGTCGTAAGCCGGGCTGTCACCAACCTCCGCGGTGTAGGAAAATTCCATCCTGGCACCGCTGACAGATTCCGCACTAGCAGCTTGATTAAGCGGCCCGGTCCAGGCCAAAACGACCAACGTCGAAGCGATGACTGTCAAAACTAGGGTAAGAGCGGTCCCTACTCGCAGCATGGGTGACAGCGCCCCCAGCGCCGCGCTGAAACCGGTTCGCGTAACGGTGTGGCGGGACATCTCCGCCCTCCTTTGTCTGTTTTGTCTGCGTCGGCGTCTACGGCGGGTTATAGCGCCACCACCGCTGACCAATAGGGTGAAAGTCATCAGCGACAGCGTCAGCGGGCTGGTCAATCGATCCAGCCACACCCCACCCTGCGGGATATGCAGACGCTCCCGGCCAATGAGATCCTTGGCGGAAGGCATCACTGTGTCAATCGACTGGCTGTTATCGCCTTTTAAAACGAAGCTGTCTTGGTCGCCGCCGATGATACGGTGCAGCACAACCTCATTGCTGCCGGGCAAACGGTAGGCGGCGATCTGACCCACTGAATATGATGGTGCACGGACGATCACTACCAGGTCCCCGTCGTAATAAAACGGGTTCATGCTGACACCGTCTGTGCTGACCACCGCCGCCTGACCGGCGAGAACCGCGGCCCCGACAACGGTAAGGAGAACGGCTACGGCTGCGAGTAAACACATCCCCAGGCGACGCAACAACCGATTCTGCATAACGTTGGCCTTCATCGCTGATAAAAAATCCTCAGGACGAACCCGCAGCGAAAGATACGGGTCCGTCCTGAGGGTTGTGGAACTAGCTAACGGTGACAGCGGCGCTGTTCACACCGGACTGGCTCAAGCCGGTCCCTGGGCTGCAGGTGGAATTGAACGGAGCGGTAGCGCTGATAGCTGTGCAGGTGAAGGTCGTCGCCGTGCCGCCAGTTAGTGAGATGGTCGGGGTTTTCCCGCCCGTGGCGTCAGCGAACGTCAGGGTCACGGAATTGACGGCTGTTTTGGTGCTATCGGTGTACCCATAGACCAGGCTGCTCAAGGTGGCGCCTGTAACGGATTGACTGACCGTACCGCCAACGAACTGGGTCGAACCAGCTGTGTTGCTCAGTCCAGTGCCCGTAAGCGCCGAACCGCCAGCGAAAGCCAAGCCCGCAACGGCAAGTCCTGCAACGAGTTTGGTGGATTTTGTCATCATGATATTTTTTCTCTCAATTTCAGTAGCCCGGCGAACCCCCAGCGGGTTCCGTGGCTTTGCGTCCCCGGTTCACACCGGGTTTGCCGTTTTGGTGAGGATGCACCGCGCAACGGTAGAAAACTGATGAAAGTTCCCTCAAACCTGCGCAGTGTCGAATGTGACCGCATCAAATCGGAAAAGAGCCGATCGATTTTGAGGCACTTCCTGAAAATACAACAGAAAAAACCCAAATACGCCATACTCGAACAATCCTGCGCAAAACCTTGCCAAGACCGTCGAAACTAATTTTTCACTCCCCACACTTCAAAAGACCACTGAACCGTCCCGGGTTTGATGCCGCTATCTTCTGTGAGAAAGATGGTGACTATGCCCAAGCAGTTTCCTCCCGAGGTACGTGATCGTGCAGTTCGCATGACGGTGGATCGGTTGTCCGAATATCCCTCTGTTTATACGGCCTGTAAGGCGTTGGCGCCGAAGCTGGGAGTCGGTGCTGAATCGCTGCGCCGTTGGGTGGTCCAGGCCCAGATCGATGCCGGTGAAAAGACCGGGCCAAGCAGCGAGGAGTTGGAGGAAATCAAGCGGCTCCGGGCCGAGGTGCGGGATCTGAAGGAGTCCAACGAGATCCTGAAACAGGCCTCGATTTTCTTCGCAAGGGAACTCGACCCTCGCCGCCGCTGACCTGCCGATTTATCGACGACATGCGCGCTCTTGGTTACGCGGTCGAGTCGATCTGCGCCGTCCTGCGAGACCAGGGCATGCAGGTTGCCGCACGAACCTACCGAGCGTGGAAGACACGCCTGCCAGCGTTGCGCACCCTTGAAGACGCCCGCCTCACCGATGCCCTACGAGCTTTGAACGTCGCTGATGCGAAAGGCCGTCGACGCCCCGAGATCCTTTACGGGCGCCGGAAGATGACTCAGTGGCTGCGCCGCAACGGTTTCCCGGAAGCCTCCAAACACTGTGGACCGGCTGATGCGCGAAGAGGGCATGAACGGTCTGATCAGAGGCCGCAAGATGCGCACCACGGTCCCCGGGAAGGACGGCCGCCGCGCCGGAGACCTACTGAATCGGGACTTCACAGCCCTGGCCCCGAACCAGGTCTGGGTCACTGATTTCACCTACGTGCCGGTCTACACCGGGTTCGTCTACGTGGCCCTGGTCATCGACCTGTATTCCCGGGCGATCGTCGGGTGGGAAACTTCCACAGTGAAGGACACTACGTTCGTGGAACACTGCCTGCGGATGGCGTTGTGGCGCCGTCAACACACCGGCCGGCCAGCCGCAGCGGGGCTGATTCATCATTCGGACGCGGGAAGCCAATACACCTCCATCCGTTACACCGATACCCTGGCCCTAGAGGGCTTGCAGCCCTCGATCGGCAGCGTCGGCGACGCGTATGACAATGCCGCCGCTGAAACGGTCATGGGGCTCTTCAAAAACGAGGCCGTCGCGAAGGGTTCACCGTTCCGCACCGGAGCCCTGAAAACCGAAACCGACGTGCAAACAATCGTCTTCGAATGGGTCCACTGGTACAACAACGAACGCCTGCATTCCGCC
>NZ_ASZW01000144.1:0-5065 GCF_000468215.1 Arthrobacter sp. CAL618
CCCGGGGTTTTCATGAGGGTGGGGCCCGTCGGGTGTGTTAAAGCGACGAAAGGTGCTTCTGGGCTGGGAAAATAGTGTTGTTGACGCACTGTTCCACCGGCTGAAAGAAGCACCTTTCTGATGTCTAAGATTACCGGAGTTTTCCCGTCTCTTCCTGTCGCCACGACGGAGCAGTCGCTGGTCTCCCACGCGGGGCTGAACGTGGTGACATCTCTGATCGACGCGCTCGGTTTCCGGGGCTTGTGCGAGGACCGGTTAGGCCAGTTCGTTCCCGCCGGGGCCCGGCATCGGCCCGGCACGATCCTGGGATCCTTGGCGGTCATGCTCGCCGGCGGCGGGGAACACGTCTCGGATCTGGATATCCTACGCTCTGGTGCCGGCGTCTTCGGGAACGTGGCCTCGAACGCGACCGTCTCACGGTTCTTCGACCGGGTTGCGGCTGGTCCGGACGTCTTCGGCTACGGCTTCGCCACGTTGACTCGCCAGCTGCGTTCACGGGCATGGGACGCTGCCGGGGACCGGAACCCGGCACTGCGGGCGACCGTCCTGGAGCCCCTGATCCTGGACCTTGATGCCACGCTCGTGGCCTCCCACAGCGACAAGGAACAGGCCGTGGGCACCTATAAGGGCGGGTATGGTTTCGCCCCTTTCATCGCCAGCGTCGATTACGGTACGGGCAACGGGACCGGGGAGATCCTGGCCGCGTTGATGCGTCCAGGCAACGCCGGAGCCAACAGTGCCCAAGACCACATCGAGGTGTTCACCCAGGCCATCGGACAGCTCCCCGACAGTTTCTACGACGGCCACGGTGAGCTCATCGGGGACAAGGTGCTGGTGCGCACCGACAGCGCCGGGGCGTCACGGAAGTTCCTGCATCACCTGGCGTCGTTAGGTGTCCAGTTCACGGTGTCCTACCCGGTGCCGGTCACCAAGGCCCACATGGTCGCCTGGATCAACGACAAAGCGCATTGGCAGCCGGCCCTGGACCAGAACGGTAAGGAACGCACCGATGCGTGGGTCATCAACGCCACCGAGATTTTCGGGCTCACCGATTACCCGGTCGGGACGAACCTGTTCCTACGCGCCGAGCCCCTTCACCCCGGGGCGCAGGCAACGCTGCTCGATGTTGACGGACACAGAATCACGGCCTTTCTGACGAACTCGCCGCGCTGGCACGGGCCCACCCTTGATGCCCGGCACCGGGCCCGGGGACGGTGTGAGAACCGGATCAAAACGCTGAAGAACACTGGGCTCGGGAAACTGCCGTTCTATGATTTCCACGCCAATCAGGCCTGGGCTGACATTGCCGCCCTGGCCATGAATCTAGTGTCCTGGCTGCAACTGGCCATCCTGCCGGCCGGGCATACAGCCCGCGGCTGGGACATCAAACGGTGGCGGTACCGGCTCTTCGCGACCGCCGGAAAACTCATCACTAGGGCCCGGCGGACCCAGCTGCTGATCCCCGGCAACGCGCCGGAAACCGGCACGATCACCACCCTCCTGACCGCCATTACCGAGCTCAAGCACAGCCTCCGACAACCGAGCCCGCGCCTGGCCTGAAAGCCGGACGGCCAGCCCTGCAACCACCGAAACACCCGATCGGAGACGTGGAACCCGACGCCCAGCCAGCGACCACAGGCCCCGCCAACACGCCCAAAACAAGAAAATCCCACCGGACGCGAACTAGCCCATGACCTGGCCGCGAACCCGGCCATCATGAAAAATCCGGGCTAGCGTGGATCCGTCGCCGCACCGGCGGAGAACCCGTCTTCGCAGCCGTCGAGGGAACATCGTCCTACGGGGCCCGCCTTACACAGATGCTGCAAACGGAAGGCATCGACGTGGGCGAGGTGAGGCCTCCGTCGAGGTCTTCACGGGCTCTGACTGGCAAGTCAGATCCGATCGACGCTGAAGCAGCTGCCCGGTCCGTCCTTGGTCGCCAACGCGACCACGTGATCACACCCCGCGCCGCAGGAACCCGGAGCGCATTGCGGATACTTCTCGCCGCCCGATCCCTCCTCGATCAGCAGCGCACCGCGAATCGGAACGCCCTGACAGCGCTGCTACGTAGCACCGACCTGGGCGTCGACGTCCGCGCATCGCTGCGGGAAACGCAGATTACAGCGATTGCGGCTTGGCGGACCACCCAAGCCGTGGACACTTTGGTGCGGATCACCCGACTCGAGGCTAAACGTATGGCTATGGCAATCAAGAACCTCACTGAACAGCTCACCCAGAACCACAAAGCGCTAGCGCAGCTGGCCGAGGAACTGGCACCGGGGCTTCAAACCATCCCCGGGGTAGGGCCGGTAACCGCAGCCATCATCATCTGCGCCTACTCCCACCACGGGCGGATCCGTTCAGAAGCGGCCTTCGCAGCGTTAGGCGGCGTCGCTCCGCGCCCAGCCTCTTCCGGGAACACCACCCGCCACCGGCTCAACCGCTCCGGCGACCGTCAACTCAACCGGGCCTTCGACGTCATCGTCCGAACCCGGATGAGCTTCGACACCGCCACCAAGGACTACGTCGCACGCAGCCGTGCCGCGGGGAAGACCAACAGGGAAATCCGCCGCAATCTCAAACGCTACGTGTGTCGTTCAATCTTCCGCCAACTCCAGACCATCACGGCTTGACTAAACCCATAGAAGAGTCATTTTGGGTTGATGTCACGCGCCAAATACGCGGCAGCCCGGCGCAGCACCTCATTCTCCTGCTCCAACAACCGGTTCCGCTTCCTCAAGTCCCGCATCTCGGCCGAGTCATCCGCTGCCCAGGTTACCCCGGTTTCCTTCCGATCCGCGATAGCGAGCCAGCGCTTCAACGTCGTGACTGAAAGCCCGAAATCCTTAGCGATCTGCGCCAACGGCGCCTCACCCTTACGGGCCACATCAATAACATCCTGGCGGAACTCCGCCCCATAAGCCGTCGGCATGGTCAACATCCTTCCACGAGCATCAGCTCGCTAGGTCAAGGAGTCAACAAAACCAGGGGCAGTCCCAAGTTCTCAAGACGATAAGTCGTCGTGCTCCTGAGGCAAATCTACAAAGATATAAGCAGTTATACAGTCGAAGCTAGAACTAGGTATAATTTCCTACATGCACTTGGAGCTCAATCCGTATAACCCAGGATCCGGACTGCCTCCGCGGGTGATGGGAGGCCGACAAAAAGAGATTGACGCGTTCGACCTCATCGTAGCGCGAACGAAACGAGACCTCCCGAACCGGGGAATGGTCCTGTCGGGCCTCCGAGGGGTCGGGAAGACAGTGCTCCTAAATTACCTCCGATCTCACGCGGATAACCACGGCTGGTTCACCATCTGGCTTGAAGGCAAGCCCGAAGCGCAAGGCTTCACCGAAGTACGAGAGAAGTTCGCGCGAGAACTTACCTCCGCCGCCCGGCGGTACAACGGCCCCTCGAGGAAGACTCGGCTACGCGAAGCTATTGGGACAATCCAGTCCTTCAACATCGCACTCGGAGTCCCAGGCATTAAAGCTGATATCGGCATGACCTCTGACCGGGCCAACTCAGGCACTATCGACATTGATCTCGAAGAACTTGTTGAGGATGTCTCGCTCGCTTTGAAGGCCGACAAAAGCGCTTTTGCGATCTTCATCGACGAAATGCAGGACCTCGATCAGGAACTGCTCACAGCACTCATCACTGTCCAGCACGCAGCCGGCCAGCGCGGATGGCCGTTCTACATCATCGGCGCAGGCCTACCCAACCTCCCCACCACACTGAGTGAAGCCCGGACCTACTCTGAAAGATTGTTCACCTTGAACCGCCCTGGGTTTGATGGAGACTCACGCTATTTGATTTCTACCAGCTGAGTATCGTTGGTTTTGCCAGCATAGAAGGTTTGCTCGAATTCTGCGGGCGGAATGTCGCCGAGGTAGCCATGCAGACGTTCGGTGTTGTGCCAGTGAACCCATCCCAGAGTCGCTAGCTCAAGGTCCTCAACCGTCTTCCAAGGGTCAGGCCGGGCGGGGCCTCGGACGAGTTCGGTCTTGTAATAGCCATTCACGGTCTCTGCCAGCGCATTGTCATAGCTGTCGCCAACGGTCCCGATCGATGGTGTCGCACCAATCTCAGCGAGACGTTCGCCGTAGCGAATTGACGTGAATTGACTGCCCGCATCGCTGTGACAGCGCAGGTCATCGTGGTGGGTGCCCCTGCCCCACCGTGCCATCTCGATCGCGTCGAGGACCATCTCGGTGCGCATGTGCGAAGCGCACCGCCACCCGACGATCATCCGGCTGAACACGTCAATGATGAAGCAGACATACGCGACACCAGCCCACGTCGGAACGAAGGTCAGATCGGTCACCCAAAGCCGGTTCGGGGCCACCGCGGTGAACTCACGGTTCACCAAGTCCGGGTGCCTCCTCCCGGCTGGATCTGGGCGCGTCGTCTTCACACGCTTTGAACGCCTCGCACCTTCGATGCCGGCGGCGCGCATCAGCCTGCCAGTCTGGTCCCGGCCGATGTCGATCCCGGCGCGACGGGCTGCTTTCCAGAGTTTGCGGACCCCGTAGACACGATAATTGTCTTCCCACAGTCTGATCAGATCCGGGGTCAGGACTGCATCGCTGACAGCTCGCGCCGATGGTGCGCGGTTCTTCGTGGCGTAATAAGTGCTCGGAGCCACCTGCAGCAGCGTACAGATAGGCTCGACTCCGAGCCGTCGTCCCTCGACAACGTCATCCTTGTTCGCGTCGATGAACGAGACTATTTCCGATATTGGCGGTCGAGCTCCGCCCCGAAGAAACTCGCGGCCCGCTTAAGGATTTCATTCGCCCGACGCAGCTCACGGTTTTCCTGCTCAAGCTCACGCACCCGCCTGGCCTCCGAGGTACTCACCCCTGGGCTCTGGCCATCATCAACATCCGCCTGCCGCACCCACGCCCGCACCGACTCAGTACCGTATCCCAGCTGCGACGCGACCCGCTGCACCGTTCCATGCTCGGTCCCCAGCTCCGCCCGCAAAGTCCGCACCATCCGGACTGCAGCAGCTTTCTCCTCCGGCGAATACCGACGTGCCGTCGACTTCCCAGATCCCTGACTC
>NZ_ASZW01000145.1:0-425 GCF_000468215.1 Arthrobacter sp. CAL618
GTCGAACCCGGCGAAACCGCGCCCCAGGCAGCGGTACGGGAAGTTGCGGAGGAATCCGGCGTTGTCGTCGGCGTGGCCCAACTGACCCAGCTGGGGCGGATCCGTTGGCGGTTCCCAGCCCAGCCGGCCGCCGACATGGACGCAGCGATCTTCACCGCCGTCGAGTGGACCGGAACTCCGCAGCCCACCGCCGAGGTGGACCCCGCCTGGTATCCCGTCGATGACCTGCCGTGGGATGGCATGTGGGACGACGCACGGCACTGGCTGGGGTCGGTGATCGCCGGCGAACAACTGGACGTGCTCGTCACCCTCAACCCGGACAACAAGACGGTCCGCAGCGCAATCTTCGCCTAGACAGTACGGATCGAGTCAACCCAGAACTGGTCGGGCCAACCCATAAGGGTCGAGTCAACGGAAATGACGGG
>NZ_ASZW01000145.1:435-4032 GCF_000468215.1 Arthrobacter sp. CAL618
CCCGCCATTTCTGTTGACTCGATCCAATACAAGGGAGGGAGGCTAGGGGACCTGACGCTGCTCCGGACCGTTATAGGCGCTGAGCGGGCGGATCAGGGAGTTGGCGGCGGTCTGCTCCATGATGTGGGCGGTCCAACCGGTGATCCGGGCGGCGATGAACAGCGGCGTGAACATCTCGGTATCGAAGCCCATCAGGTGGTACGTGGGGCCGGCCGGATAGTCGAGGTTGGGCTTGATGCTCTTCGCCTCCTCCATCGCGGATTCCAGCCCGCTGTACAGGCCGAGCAGCTCCGGCCGGCCGAAGTGCTCGATCATCCGATCCAGGGCACCCTTCATGGTGGGCACCCGTGAGTCGCCGTTCTTGTAAACCCGGTGGCCGAAGCCCATCACCTTCTTCTTCTGGGCGAGAGCATCCTCCATCCAGGCCTTGGCGCGGGCGGCTGCCTCTTCCCGGGACTCGTCGGTGCGGATGCCGATCTCCTCGAACGTGTGCATCACTGCTTCGTTCGCGCCACCGTGCAGGGGGCCCTTCAGTGCACCGATGGCCCCGGTCACCGCCGAATGAAGGTCAGCCAGGGTGGACGTGATGACCCGGGCGGTGAAGGTTGAGGCGTTGAAGGAGTGCTCGGCGTATAGCACCATCGACACGTTGAACGCCTCGACGACCTCCGGGGCAGCTTCCTCACCGAAGGTCATCCAGAGGAAGTTCGCCGAATAGTCAAAATCGTCCCGCGGGGCGACGATCTCCTGACCACGACGACGGCGCTGGTCGTAGGCGACGACGGCGGGGAACGCTGCGAAGAGTTCCATCGCCTTCTCGAGGTTGGCCTCGGGGGAGGAATCCGATGCCTTGGGGTGGTTGGCGCCGAGCACCGACACGGCGGTGCGGGCGACGTCCATCGGGTGGCACGAGGTGGACAGCAGATCAATCGCTGCCTTCACATTGTCGGCCAGCGCACGGTGGCTACGCTCGAACGCAGTGAATTCGGCCAGCTGGTCCTTCGACGGAAGCTCGCCATGCCACATCAGGTAGGCAACCTCCTCGAAGCTGCACCTTGCGGCCAGCTCCTGCACCGGATACCCGCGGTAGAGCAACGAGTTGGTGTCGGAATTGACCATCGAGATAGCCGTGGTGTCGACGGTGACTCCGGCCAGGCCTTTGTAGATCTGCGTTTCTGTCGTTTCTGTCATGGGGACTCCTGTTCAACGGCGGAAGGGGCCTGCTGCGTCGTGTGCTCCGGTGAACCGGGCACCTGAAAATTGAAAACCGAGGTGTCAAAACGGTTGTACGCCTCGTAGTCCACGAGCTCGTACAGACGCGCCCTGGTCTGCATGGCACCGACGGCCCCCTGCTGGGTGCCGTCGGCCTTGATGATTTCCAGCGTACGCTCCGCGGCGCCCATTGCACTACGCAGCAGGGTGACGGGATAGATCACCATGTTGACTCCCGCCGAGGCGAGCTGGTCCAGTGTGAACAACTCGCTCTTCCCGAACTCGGTCATATTGGCGAGGATGGGGACGTCGACGGCGTCGCGGATGGCCTGGAATTCGGTCAGGTCCCGCATCGCCTCGGGGAAGATCGCGTCGGCACCGGCGTCCACCAGCGCTTTGGCACGGTCCTTGGCTGCCTGAAGGCTATCGGTGCCGCGGATGTCGGTCCGCGCCATGATCAGGAAGTTCGGGTCACGGCGGGCGTCGGCGGCCGCCCGGATGCGTTTGGTGGCCGTGTCCAGATCCACCACGTTCTTGCCATCCAGATGCCCACACCGTTTGGGGTTGAACTGGTCCTCAATGTGGCAACCGGCCAGGCCGGCGTTTTCAAGTTCCTGGATGCTCCGCGCCACGTTCATTGGCTCACCGAAGCCGGTGTCGGCGTCGACAATTGATGGCAGGTCGGTCATTCGGGCGATCTGCCCGGCGCGGGTGGCGACCTCGGTGAGCGTCGTCAGGCCAATATCCGGTAGGCCGAGATCGTTGGCGAGGACCGCGCCGGAGATATAGACGCCGTCGAACCCCTTGTCCTCAATCAGCCGTGCCGACAGGGGATTGAATGCACCGGGGAACTGCTGGATCCGGCCCGAGGCGAGACCCTCCCGGAACGCGATGCGCTTCTGCTCGGGGGTGATGGCTGAGTACAACATTTAGAACAGTCCCTTCGGGGCGGTGTCGGGGTCAATGATGCCGGCAGCGGCGACGAGGTTGAGCTGGTCCAGTTCGCCTGCCGCGAGCTCCGGCAACCGCTCGACGACGGCGAGGAACCGGTCGATCTCTGCCTCGTCGACAATCCGGTGGCCGTCCTGGCCCGCGGCCAGGGTGCGTAGCTTGTTGATGTACTGCTCCCGGGCGAATGGCCGGGCGCCGAGGGGGTGCGCGTCGGCGACGGCCAGCTCGTCGGTGAGGACCGTGCCGTCGGTCAGGGTGATCTCCACCCGGCCGCCGAAGGCCTTCTCGCTGATGTCGAGCGAATGGTAACGCCGGGTCCACTCCGGGTCCTCCAGCGTAGTGACCTTCTGCCAAAGTGCCACGGTGTCGGCCCTGCCAGCCCGCTCCGGGGTGTAGGAATCGACGTGGTGCCAGGAGCCGTCCTGCAATGCGACCGTGAAGATGTAGGGGATCGAATGGTCGAGGGTCTCGCGTGACGCGGTGGGATCGTACTTCTGCGGGTCGTTTGCACCGGACCCGATCACGTTGTGGGTGTGGTGCGAGGTGTGGATGACGATCGACTGCACCTGCTCGGGATCGGCGGCCTCCGGGTGGGCCGCATGGAGCTTGCGGGCGAGGTCGATCAGGGCCTGCGCCTGGTACTCGGCCGAGTGCTCCTTGGTGTAGGTGTCAAGAATGGCCCGCTTGGCTTCGCCGGCCGCCGGTAGCGGAACCTCGTACCTGCCGTCCGGGCCATCCAGCAGCCACGCAATGAACCCGTCTTCGCCCTCGTAGATCGGGGTGGGGGAGGTCTGGCCGCGCATCGCCCGGTCCGCTGACTCCACCGCCATCTTCCCGGCGAAGGCCGGAGCATGGGCCTTCCAGGTGGAAATCTCGCCCTTCCGGGATTGACGGGTGGCAGTGGTGGTGTGCAGGGCCTGGCCGATGGACTGGAAAATGGTTTCGACGTCGAGCTCCAACAACGTGCCGATCCCAGCAACCGCCGACGGGCCGAGGTGCGCCACGTGGTCAATCTTGTGCTTGTGGAGGCAGATGGCCTTCACCAGGTCCACCTGAATCTCGTAGCCGGTGGTGATCGCGCGCAGCAGGTCCCGCCCTGATCGCCCGGTGTGCTGGGCAACGGCGAGGATTGGCGGAATGTTGTCGCCAGGGTGGGAGTAGTCGGCGGCCAGGAACGTGTCGTGGTAATCCAGTTCCCGAACGGCGACGCCGTTGGCCCAGGCAGCCCACTCGGGGGACGTCTTCTCCTGGATGCCGAAGATGGTGGCGCCGGCACCGTTCGACGACGCCGGGTGGCTGGTGGCCTGGGCGCGGGCGGCGACCACTGGGGCGCGCGTGAACGAGGCGACGGCCACCGAGGCGTTATCGATGATGCGGTTGATCACCATGTCGGCGACGTCGGCGTCGACCTCCACCGGATCGGCAGCGACCAAC
>NZ_ASZW01000146.1:0-9785 GCF_000468215.1 Arthrobacter sp. CAL618
GAGGTTTTCGTCGCTGCGGTGGGTGCGGACCAGATGATGTTCAACCATTGAGGTGAGCCTTTCGGGATGGGGCGAATCCGGCGTCGAAGCTAAGTTTCGACGCCAGTAGGTGGGCAAGACTGTTGTGCAGGTGGATCTTGGTGGCGGCTATCGCCAGATCGGTGTTGCCACCGGCGATTGACCGGGCGATCTGCGCATGCTCGGCAGCTGAGGCGAGCAGCCGTTCGCTGTTGTCTTTGGCGAGGCGCCTGATACGCACAAGTTGCGCGCGGAGTTGGCCCTGCGCCTGGCGGAGGAATTGGTTGTCCGCGGCGTCGTCGACGGCGACGTCCAGTTCCGAGACCAGGGCATAGTAATCGCGCCGGTCGGGGTCGGCACCGGCGATGAGGCTGGACGCGGCCTCGAAGCGCTGCGCCAGAGCGGTGAAGACGTGGGGGTCCCGGTGCACCGCGGCCAGCTCTGCGGCCTTGCAATCCAGAGCCAGGCGCACGTCGAACAGCTGGGTCATTTTCGCCAGGGAAATATCGGTGACGACGACGCCGCGTCCGGTCTGGGCGGCGGTCAAGCCTTCCGCGCTGAGCCGGGCGAGTGCTTCCCGCAGGGGGGTTCGTGAGACTCCGAGCCGGGCCGACTGCTCAACTTCGGCGAGTACTGTCCCGGGGATCAGACGCCATTCGACAATGTCGGACTTTAATGCGGCGTAGGCCCTGTCGCTGGCTCGCATTGATCCTCCTGCCGACGCTGGCCTGTACCGGTGACGGTGTTCACTAGTACTGCCAATGTATACAAGGAGGACCAGTACCGCAAGATATCAGCCGAAAAAATGGACAATTCCGCATTCTCTGTATACACGGCGCGGGCTTGCTCAGTAGGATGACACCACAACACACTGACGTGGAGGAGAGCTCAATGAGCCAGGACTATCGCACGCTGTATCGCCAAAGCCTTGAGGCACCCGACGAGTTCTGGCTGGAAGCGGCTCAGGCGGTGACCTGGACGCGGCCACCGACCACCGCAGTAGACAGCACACACGCGCCACTTCACCGGTGGTTTCCCGACGGAGGGCTGAACACCTCCTACAACGCCCTGGACCGGCACATCGAGGCCGGGCGGGGCGACGCCACGGCCCTGATCTACGATTCGGCGATGCTTGGCCTGGCGCGGGAATACACCTACACCGAATTGCGCGATGAGGTGGCACGCTTTGCCGGGGTGCTGCGCTCGCAGGGAGTGGCCAAGGGGGACCGGGTGGTTATCTACCTGCCCATGGTGCCGGAAGCGGTGATCGCGATGCTTGCCACCGCACGCCTCGGGGCGATCCACTCGGTGGTCTTCGGTGGTTTTGCCGCGAAGGAACTCGCCTCACGGATCCAGGATGCCCGGCCCACCGTCGTCGTGACGGCGTCTGGTGGTCTGGAGCCCCGCGGGCCCATCGAGTACCTCCCGTCAGTGCACCAGGCTCTCGACCTCAGCGACCACCGGGTGGCCACGGTGATCGTGAAATCCCGTGATGGGTTCCTCCACCAAGCGTCCGAGTACGGTTCGACGTCGGACGGTTCGACGTCGGACGGTTCGACGTCGAAGACTCGGGGATCGGAGCCTCCGTCGTCGGGCACCCGGGGATCGGAGACGGTCTGGCTGGACTGGGATACCGCGCAGGCCACCGCCGACCCAGCCGACCCGGTCCCCGTCCTCGCGACTGACCCGCTCTACATCCTGTACACGTCGGGAACCACCGGGTCCCCCAAGGGCGTGGTGAGGGACAACGGCGGCCACGCCGTCGCCCTGGCCTGGTCGATCACGAACATATTCGGTGTCGGCCCGGGTGATGTGATGTTGACGGCATCGGATGTGGGCTGGGTGGTGGGTCATTCATTCATCGTCTACGCGCCGCTGCTCGTGGGGGCGACCACGGTCCTGTACGAGGGGAAACCGGTCGGCACGCCCGATGCTGGCGCGTTCTGGCGGCTGATCGACGAGCACCGGATCAACGTCATGTTCACCGCGCCGACGGCGTTGCGTGCGGTGCGGAAGGTTGATCCGGAGGCGGCGCTGCTGCAGCACTACGACACCTCGAGCCTGCGGTTGCTGTTCTGCGCCGGCGAGCGGCTCGACATCGACACCTACCACTGGGCCGGAACGACTCTCGGTGTGCCAGTGATCGACAACTGGTGGCAAACCGAGACGGGCTGGCCCATCTGTGCGAACCCGCGGGGAATCGAGGAACTTCCCATCAAGCCAGGCTCGCCGACCTTGCCGCAGCCCGGGTATGACCTGAGGATTCTCGACGGCGACGGCCAGGAGGTGCCCGCCGAGACCGAGGGCAACATTGCGTTGAAACTGCCGCTGCCTCCCGGGACGCTGCCCACCCTGTGGGGGAGCGACGAACGGTTCATCAGCTCATATCTCAGCGCTTTCGACGGCTACTACGTTACGGGCGACTCCGGCTACCTCGACGACGACGGCTATGTCTTCGTCATGGGCCGCACCGACGACATCATCAACGTGGCGGGGCACCGGCTTTCCACCGGGGCTATCGAGCAGGTGCTGGCTCAGCATCCAGCTGTTGCCGAATGCGCCGTCATCGGGTTGGCCGACGCATTGAAAGGGCAGCGTGCCAGCGGCTATGTGGTGCTCAAAGCCGGGACCAACATCAGCGCGGAGACGCTTCAACAGGAACTGGTGGACCTGGTCAGGAACCAGATCGGCCCAGTAGCCGACTTCAAGCAGGCTGTGGTGGTGGATGGCCTGCCGAAGACGAGGTCCGGGAAAATCCTCCGCAAGACCATGCGTCAGATCGCTGCCGGCGAGGATTACGTAGTGCCCTCCACCATCGAGGATCAAAGTGTGCTGGATGCCATGAAGCCGGTGCTGCAACCCAGGGGTGCGGGATCTAGCTGATCCAGGAGTATTCGAACTCGGGCCGCCCTCGGGTGCCGTACCGCGGGACGCGGCGGGCGGACTCCTGGTCGGCCAGATACTCCAGGTAGCGGCGGGCGGTGACCCGGGACAGCGCCAGATCTGCCGCGACCTCCACCGCCGAGACAGCGGTCCCACCCCGCTTGAGCATCAGGATCACACCCTTGAGCGTCTCGTGGGACAGACCCTTCGGCAGGCTCCCCTGTGCGGGCGGGCGGAGCGCGGCCAGCGCGTTGTCCACCTCTGACTGGGTGGTGGAGGACGCCTGCGCTACCAGCTTGTCACGGAATGAACGGTAGTTGGTCAGCTTGTCGCTGAACGCTGAATAGGTGAACGGTTTGATGAGGTACTGGACGATCCCGGAGGAGATGGCCGACCTGACAATGTGCAGTTCACGGACGGCGGTGATGGCAACGACGTCAGTGGGCAGGCCAGCTCCGCGGATCCTTCGAATAATGTCCAGGCCGTGAGTGTCGGGCAGGTTCATGTCCAGCAGCACCAGGTCCACCCGTTCGGCACCGGGGCCCAGGAATCCCATCGCCTCTGACCCGTTGTGGGCCACCCCCACCAGGCTGAATCCCTCCAGCCGCCTGACGTATTCGGCGTGGGCTTCGGCGGTGATGGTGTCGTCTTCAATCACCAGGACCCTGATGTCCTCAGACATGGGTACCTCCAGGGAGTGGAGTCGGTGAGGTAGTGGTCGGGTCGAGGGGCAGCAGGACTGTGAAACGGGCGCCATCGTCGTTCGCCACCGAAATGGCCCCGCCGAGCCGCTGCACCGCCTGCCGCACCAGTGCCAGCCCCAGTCCGCGCCCCGGGCCGCCTGCCACCTCGGTTTCTTTGGTGCTGAACCCCAGGGTGAAGGCGTCAGTGCCAGCGGCCGTCAGTCCGCTCCCACTATCGCGCACCGCGAGCTCCAGGTTGTCGCCCCGGCGTTCGAGGGTGAGACTCACCTTGCGTCCGAGGGAGTCGGCAGCGGCGTCGAATGCGTTGTCCAGCAGGTTCCCAATGATGGTCACCAGTGCGCTCGGATCCAGGTGCGAGGTTTCGATGGAGCCGTCGACGGCGATCGCCAGCTCGATCCCTCGCTCGTTGGCCTGGGCCGACTTGCCCACCAGGAGCGCAGTGATGAACGGCTCGTCAATGGCGCCGAGGACGTCGTCGGTGAGCTGCTGCGAGTGGGTCAGGTCCCGGGTGGCAAAGTCCAGGGCCTCTGCACGGCGGTCCAGTTCGATCAGCGACACGATGGTATGCAAACGGTTGGCGTGTTCGTGGGTTTGGGCACGAAGGGCGTCGGTGAGGGTACGCATGGTCTGCAGCTCACCGGTCAGCGATTCGATCTCCGTGTGGTCCCGCAGCGTGGTGACGGTGCCCAGGGGTTTGGCCCCGGAGGCCCGCGTGCCCCCGCCGGGTACCGCCGCTTCCTGGTTGACGACGAGGATCCGGTCGGTGGTGACGTGAAATTCATCGATCGCCTGCCGCCCGGTGGTCAGCAGTTCGACGAGCGACGGCGGGAGGTCCAGCCCGGCGGCAGCCGTCGGTTGCCCGGCCCTGGCGGGCGGCAGCCCGAGGAGGTGGGCCGCCTGGTCGTTGTAGAGCACCAGTTCACCGCGGGGGTTGGTGAGGACCAGACCCTCGCGGACGGAGTGCAGCACCGAGTCGTAAAACACGAACATGTGGGAGAGCTGGTCCGTCCCCAGTCCCAGGGTCGCCCGACGTAGGTGGCGACTGAGCAGGAAGGACACTGCAGCGCCAGCCGTTACAGCGCCAGCGGCGATCAGAAAGAGGAGCGGCAGCTGAGCGTTCCGGGCAATCGTGACCGTGTCCACGGTGACACCGGCCGCCACCATGGCGACCACCTCGCCGTCGCCGTCGGTCACCGGCATAATGGCCCGCACCGAGGGACCCAGGGTGCCCGAGAACGTCTCGGTGTGCGAGCGGCCAGCGAGGGCCTGCTCCACAGAGCCGATGTAGCGGCTGCCGATCTCCTCGGGATTGCGGTGGGTGAACCGGGTGCGGTCGGGGGCCATGATGGTGATGAAATCGACGCCGAGATCGTCCATCACCTCGATCGCATACGGCTGAAGTGCCGCACTGGGGTCGGCCAGTTCGAGCGAGGCGCTGACAAAAGGGTCGTCGGCGAAAGTGGTGGCGATCGCCAACATGCGGTCAGCCGAGGTCTCGTAGGTGTTCTGCTCCGCATCCAGATACAGCACCCAGGAGATTGCAGCGGTCAGGGCCAACACAAACACCAGTTGTCCGGCGAAGAACTGCCGCGCCAGGCTCCATTTCCTCACCGTTTCAACGGCTCCCTTCAATTGATGCTGCGAACAGTATGAACGCAATGGTGATTCAGATCACTGTACGCCCGAGCATGGAACAGACAGCTTTGAATCATTCACCGAAGGAGTATGGCTATGGCGCCATCAAAATCCACCGCAGGCCAGCCACCCGTGCCGGCACAGGGGAAACCCAAGAAGCGGGTAGACAAGACCCATTTCCTCTACATTGCAGTGATTGCGGCGGTGATCCTCGGCGCCATTCTCGGCCTGATGGCTCCGGAATTCGCGAAAAGCCTCAAGCCCATCGGTGCTGGCTTTATCGGCCTGATCAAGATGATGATCGCTCCAATTATCTTCTGCACCATTGTGCTGGGTATCGGGTCCATCGCCAAAGCCGCGACGGTCGGCAAGGTCGGTGGCCTGGCTCTTGGCTACTTCATGCTGATGTCCACCTTCGCCTTGGCCATCGGCCTGGTTGTCGGCAACATCGTCCAGCCCGGTGAAGGCCTTGACCTTTCCGGCGCCACTTACGACGCCGGTGACCCCGCAGAGGCGACCGGCACCACCGACTTCCTGCTGGGCATCATCCCGGTCACGCTGCTCGCTTCCCTGACCGGAACCAGCATCCTACAGACCCTCTTCGTTGCGCTTTTGGTCGGTTTCGCCCTGCAGGGGATGGGGTCCGCTGGCAAGCCAATCCTCCGCGGTATCGGTCACATCCAGGCACTCGTCTTCCGCATCCTCATCATGGTGATGTGGCTGGCCCCGATCGGCGCGTTCGGCGCAATTGCCGCCGTCGTCGGTGAAACCGGCGTCCAGGCGATCGTCAGCATGTTCACACTGATGGCTGCGTTCTACGTGACCTGCATCCTCTTCATTGTGGTGATCCTGGGCGGCTTGCTGAAGCTCGTCACCGGCGTCAGTATCTTCAAGCTGATGAAGTACCTCGGCCGTGAATACCTGCTGATCTTCTCCACCTCGTCCTCCGAGGCAGCACTGCCACGCCTGATCGCCAAAATGGAACACCTGGGCGTCTCCAAGCCAGTTGTGGGCGTCACCGTTCCCACCGGCTACTCCTTCAACCTTGACGGCACAGCGATTTACCTGACTATGGCGTCATTGTTTGTTGCGTCCGCTCTCGGTACCCCGCTGGCTCTCGGCGAGCAGATCTCGCTGCTGATCTTCATGATCATCGCCTCCAAGGGTGCAGCGGGTGTGACGGGTGCAGGCTTGGCCACGCTCGCCGGTGGCCTGCAGTCGCACCGTCCGGACCTGGTGGACGGCGTTGGCCTGATCGTCGGCATCGACCGGTTCATGTCCGAGGCCCGCGCGCTGACCAACTTCACCGGAAACGCCGTCGCCACCGTGCTGATCGGTAAGTGGACCAATGAGATCGACCGGGTCCGTGTTGACGAGGTCCTGTCCGGTAGCCTGCCGTTCGACGAAGCGACGATGACGTCCAACCACCTGGGCGACGACGTCGAAGACGGCTCAGCTGTCACCACCGATAAGGCAGTCGACAACCTTCGTGATCGCGACGACGACCGTCGGGTTGTCGCTGCCCGTTAGGCTCACAGTCCCTGTAGAACCTGAATAGGCCTCTTCCCGATTGGGGAGGGGCCTATTCTGCTGTTCGTCGGACGCAGCGGGTGGTGCGCAGCGAACTGTCCCACTGACCGGCCCCGATGACTGGAATGGCGGATTCAAGTGGTCGACGTCGGCCGGTGGGCTAGTGTAAAACCGGTTCCAGGACCAGGCTCCGATGAAGCTTGAACCTCAAGTTGAAACTAAAGGCTCGCGGGCGGTGCCGACGGATTTACCGGTCGGAATGCAGCCCCGGTTGTAACGTTGTGGGCAGGTAAGCAAGCAATACTTTCAGCACACCGATTAACGGAAGCGTGGATACATACGTGAGTAGTGAACAGGGTTCCACAACTCTGAAGGACGCCGAGATTGGGCCCACAGGTCGCCCGGTTACGGTGTTCCCCGAACCACCGGTCCTGTCCTCCCACGGACCGGCCCGCGTGATAGCCATGGTGAACCAAAAGGGTGGCGTCGGCAAGACCACCTCCACCATCAACCTGGGTGCGGCGCTCGCCGAGGCAGGCCGTCGCGTGCTCCTGGTGGATTTCGATCCCCAGGGTGCGCTGTCCGCAGGCCTCGGCACCAACCCGCATGAACTGGACGTCACCGTCTACAACGTGCTGATGGACCGCAAAGTTAAGATCCAGGACGCCATCCAGACCACAGCGTTCGAGAATGTTGACCTGTTGCCCGCCAACATCGACCTGTCAGCGGCCGAAGTGCAGTTGGTGAACGAGGTGGCCCGCGAACAGGTACTGGACCGTGCCCTCCGTAAGGTCTCGGATGATTACGACGTCATCCTGATCGACTGCCAGCCATCGCTCGGCCTGTTGACGGTCAACGCGCTCACCGCAGCGCACGGCGTGATCATTCCACTGATCTGCGAGTTCTTCGCGTTGCGGGCTGTTGCGTTGCTGGTCGAAACGATCGAGAAGGTCCAGGACCGGTTGAACCCGCGACTACAGGTCGACGGCGTCCTGGCCACCATGTACGACGCCCGGACACTGCACAGCCGCGAAGTTATTGCACGCCTGGTCGAGGCCTTCGGCGACAAGGTGTTCGAGACCGTCATCAAGCGCACCATCAAGTTCGCCGACGCGACGGTCGCCGCGGAACCGATCACTTCGTACGCGGCCAACCACTCGGGAGCAGATTCCTACCGCCGACTCGCCAAGGAACTGATCGCGCGCGGCGGCGCCCCCTAACCATGCAGCGCGCCGCGCCCTTCTCCATGCAGTGCGCCGACGCTCGTGCGTGACGCCGAGCCCGACGTCGTCGTTCCCGACGGCGTTGTCCCTAACGGTGACGGCGGGGGCGCCTCGGAGGGGGGCCTGGCCGAGGGGAGCCAGATTGAGGGGAGCCAGATTGAGGGGAGCCAGGCCGGCGCGACTGCGCCGGAAACCGCCGGGTTCACCGTACGGCTCGAGAACTTCAGCGGACCGTTTGACCTGCTGTTGGGGCTTATCTCCAAACATGAGTTGGACATCACCGAAATAGCTCTCGCAACGGTCACCGATGAGTTCATCGGCTACATCAGGGCTTTCCAAGGCACCGACGCGGACTTCTCGCTCGACGAAGCCAGCGAGTTCCTCGTGATCGCCGCAACCCTGTTGGACCTCAAGGCTGCACGGCTGCTGCCCGCCGGTGAAGTCGAAGACGACGAGGATGTGGCCCTGCTCGAAGCCCGGGATCTGCTGTTTGCCCGGCTCCTGCAGTACAAGGCCTTCAAGGAAATCGCCCGGCAACTGGGGGAGCGGCTGGCCGAAGAAGGCAAACGGTTGCCGCGGGAGGTCAGCCTGGAACCACAATTCGCTGCGATGATGCCCGAGCTCACCTGGCGGACCACCCCGGAGCAGTTCGCTGCGCTGGCAGCCAAGGCACTTGAACCTCGCGAAGCAGCACCCACAAGGGTGGGCATTGAGCACCTCCACGGGTCAGCGGTAAGCGTTCGCGAACAGGCGGAGCTGCTGGGGGTTCGGCTCCGCGAAGGACACCCCTTATCGTTCAGGCAACTCACCCAGGATGCCGAGGACATGCTGACCGTCGTGGTCCGGTTCCTTGCCCTACTGGAAATGTTCCGTGACGCTGTGATTTCCTTTGACCAGGGAGCTCCGCTCGGAAACCTAACCGTTCGCTGGTCTGCAGGGGCGAAAGACTGGTCCCCGGCCTCAATCAGTGAGGAATACGACCATCCGGCACCGCCACCTCCAGCCCCGGCAGCCGTGGCACCGCTAACCGCTGAAGGATCACCGTGAAAGCCCAGGAACCTGACGCTGACGAAACCTTCTTTGACCCCTCGGGCGAACCGGGTGGGGTCAAAGCCGCGCTGGAAGCAGTGCTCATGGTGGTCGACGAGCCCGTCACCGAAATGCAGCTGGCCACCGCGCTCATGGTTCCCGTCCTCGAAGTCAGAGAGTTGCTGGTGGAACTCCAGCAGGAGTATGACGGCTATACTGGTCAGGGCCCGGAAGGGCACACCACCGATCCGGCGGTTTCACAGCCGCGTGGCTTCGAGCTACGCAGCGTCGCCGGAGGATGGCGGATTTTCTCGCGCAGCACGTTTGCGCCGGTAGTGGCGAAGTTCGTGCTCGAAGGACAAAGCGCCCGCCTGTCACAGGCAGCTTTGGAAACCCTCGCCGTCATCGCCTACCGGCAACCGGTGTCTCGGGCAAGAGTTTCAGGAATCCGCGGAGTGAACGTGGATTCGGTGGTACGCACCCTGGCGCTACGCGGTCTCATCGCCGAAGCGGCAACCGATCCTGAGACAGGCGCCATCCTGTACGGAACAACTCCGTACTTTCTGGAAAGATTGGGTATTGGCAGCGTTGCTGACCTACCTCAGCTTTCACCACATCTACCCGGGTTGGAAAATCTCGGTCACTTTGATGACACCACGTACTAAATACGCTAGCTAAAAGGACATTCAATGACACAGGCGCCACGTTCCGGCTCCGGACGCAACAACCCCAAACGCGACGAGGATGGCCCCCGCGAGGGTGC
>NZ_ASZW01000147.1:0-13296 GCF_000468215.1 Arthrobacter sp. CAL618
AATGGGGGCGCCGGTGTTTCAGGCTCAGAGCGGTTCAGCTCAGGCGATCTTCTCAAGCCGGATGATGACCGACTTGGACGTCGGTGTTCCACTGACGTCAGCCGTGGAATCCAACGGCACCAGCACGTTGGTCTCGGGGTAGTAGGCGGCCGCGCAACCCCGCGGGGTGGCGTAGGTGACCGCCCGGAAGTTCTCGGCCCGGCGCTCAACGCCATCGGAGAACTGCGAGACCAGGTTCACCATTTCTCCTTCGGCGATCCCAGCAGCTGCCAGATCGTCCGCATGCACCAGCACCACACGTCGTCCGCCGTGGATGCCGCGGTACCGGTCATCCTTGCCGTAGATCGTCGTGTTGTACTGATCGTGCGACCGTAGGGTCTGCAGCAGCAGCCGCCCCTCGGGGATCTTCGGGTACTCGAGGGCGTTGCCGGTGAAGACCGCCTTGCCGGACGGAGTGGTGAACTTCCGGCCGTCACGGGGACCATTCGGCAGGACGAACCCACCCGTTTCAATCCGGGTGTTGTAATCCTCGAAGCCAGGGATGACCGCCTCAATGTGGTTACGGATGACCGAATAGTCGGCCTGCGCCGCAACCCAGTCGATCTGCGGGGCGTTGTCGCGGAACGGGCTCTCCGGGCGAGCGAACAACCGGTCACCGAGCTCACACACGATCGAGATCTCCGAGCGCACATCCGGTCCTGGGGGACGAAGCCGTCCACGCGAGGCATGCACCGCACTCATCGAGTCTTCGACCGTCACCCGCTGGTCGCCGGTGGCCTGGGTGTCCCGATCCGTCCGGCCCAGGGCCGGCAGAATCAAGGCACGACGGCCGGTGATCAGGTGCGAACGGTTCATCTTCGTCGACACCTGTACGGTCAGGCGCGTGTTGCGGAGCGCCTTGTCGGTCACATCGGAGTCCGGAGTGGCGCGCACAAAGTTGCCACCCATCGCCATGAAGACCTTCGCGCCGCCGTCGCGCATGGAACGGATCGCCGCAACAACATCGACGCCGTGCTTACGCGGCGACGCGAAGTTGAAGTGCGAGTCCAGGCTGTCGTGGAAACCGTCGGGCATGCGCTCGAAGATGCCCATGGTGCGGTCGCCCTGCACGTTTGAGTGTCCCCGGACCGGGCAGACGCCCGCTCCAGGCTTCCCGATATTGCCCTGCAACAGGAGGACGTTGACGACGTCGCGCAGTGTCTTCACCGAGTGCTTGTGCTGGGTCAGACCCATCGCCCAGCACACCACGGTGCCGGGGGACGCGATCATCCGATCGCCGACCGAGGTGATCTGAGACTTGGCGATTCCACTGGCCTCGACGATCTCGTCCCAGGACACGTCACGCAGTTCCTGCAGGTACTCTTCCAGGCCGGTGGTGTGTTCCTTGATGAACTCGTGGTCGAAAACCGTCCCGGTCTTCTCCTCCTGCTCCAGCAGGTACTTGCCGAGACCCTGGAACAGGGCCTGGTCGCCGCCGAGGCGGATCTGGAGGAAATCGTCGGAGAGCTGGGTGCCGCCACCGAACCTGGTGCCGAGGATGCCGGAGATCTTCTGCGGATTTTCGAAGCGCAGCAGCCCAGCCTCGGGCAGCGGGTTGATCGCGACGATCTGCCCGCCGTTCTTCTTCGCCTTTTCCAGCGACGTCAGCATGCGGGGGTGGTTGGTTCCCGGGTTCTGGCCCGCGACCAGGATCAGCGGGGCCTTGTCGACGTCTTCGAGGGACACCGTCCCCTTACCGATGCCGATGGTCTGGGTCAGCGCGGAGCCCGAGGACTCGTGGCACATGTTCGAGCAGTCCGGCAGGTTGTTGGTGCCGATACCGCGCACCATCAGCTGGTACAGGAATGCCGCCTCGTTGGAGGTACGGCCGGAGGTGTAGAAGACCGCTTCGTCGGGACTGTCCAGTGCCGCCAGCTCTTCGACGATGATGTCGTAGGCCTGATCCCAGCTCACCGGACGGTAATGGGTGCCGCCCTCTTCCAGGAGCATGGGATGGGTGATGCGGCCCTGCTGGCCCAGCCAGTACTCATCGCGCTCGTTGAGCTCGGCAACCGAGTGCTTCTCGAAGAACGACGGCGTCACGATGCGGCGCGTCGCTTCTTCGGCGACAGCCTTGGCGCCGTTTTCGCAGAACTCGGCGGTGTGCCGTTTGTCACCCTCGGGCCAGGCACAGCCCATGCAGTCGAAACCCTTTACCTGGTTCACTGCCAGCAGCGTCTGCGCGCTGCGCACCGGACCCATCTGGTCCAGGGAAATCTTCAGGGAGTTCAGGACGGCGGGAAGTCCCACCGCTTTTCTCTTGGGCTTACCGACCTCAATTTCGGCTTCGTTGATTCCATCTTTGGGCGCACGAGTCGCCATAGCCATCACATCCTAGGGTCAGAAGTCCACTAGTCTCATCCTAGGACAACGGTAGGAGTGCAAATTGAAGAAGCGCGTCAGTCAGCGCCGCCAGATCACCCGGTTCCGCCTCGGCGCAACCGAAAATGGCATCAGCCGGCGCGAGGATATCCTCGCCGGTGAGGAACCGCTGGAGATCCGCTTGGGAGCAAAGTCATTTTCGGTGACCATGCGCACACCCGGCGACGACTTTGACCTGGTGGCAGGATTCCTGGTCTCTGAGGGCATCGTCTGGGAGCCCGGGCAGCTGGTCAGTCTCCGCTACTGTGCAGGCGTGGACGACGCCGGTCAGCAGACCTTCAACGTGGTCGAATCCCAGCTCAGACCCGATGTGGTACTTCCGGACACCACGATGGAACGCCACGTGTACACGTCCAGTTCCTGTGGAATCTGCGGCACAGCCTCGATCGATGCGGTGCGCAAGTCGTCCCGTTTTGACGTGCACGACGACGACGCCCAGGTCACGCTCCCGGCGCTCGCCGGGCTGCCCGACCGGCTGCGTGAATCACAAAAGCTGTTCGACTCGACCGGTGGCGTGCACGCTGCGGGGCTGTTCACCCGCGACGGCGAATTGTTATGCCTTCGTGAGGACGTGGGCCGGCACAACGCGGTCGACAAGGTGGTGGGCTGGGCGCTGCGGGAGGGAATGCTCCCCCTGAAGGGAACCATCCTCCAGGTGTCCGGGCGGGCCTCCTTCGAGCTGGTGCAGAAGGCGCAGCTTGCGGGGATCCCCGTGCTGTCGGCCGTCAGCGCGCCGTCGTCGTTGGCTGCCGACCTCGCCGAGGAAACCGGCATCACCCTGGTGGGCTTCAGCCGCGGCACCTCTTTGAACTGCTACACGCACCCGCAGCGGATCGCAGCCTAGCCACCACCTACGTCAGGGGCCTCGCGCATGGAACTCGGTATCTACAGTTTCGGGGACATCCACCCCAACCCGGTGACGGGAGAGCGGGTTTCGCCGCAGCAGCGGATGGCGGACCTGCTGGAGCGGGCCCGGCTCGTCGACCAGGTGGGACTGGACTACTTCGGCATCGGTGAACACCACCGCCCGGACTACGCCGTGTCGTCGGTGGTGCCCGTGCTCGCCGCGGCCGCCGCGCAGACCACCAGGATCCACCTCGGCTCGGCGGTCACAGTCCTGAGCACCGAGGACCCGGTGCGGGTGTACCAGCAGTTCGCGACCCTCGACCTCCTCTCCGGAGGCCGGGCTGAGCTCACGGCCGGGCGGGGGTCCTTCATCGAGTCCTATCCGCTGTTCGGGGCGGAACTCGGGGACTACGAAGAGCTCTACGAGGAGAAAATCCGGCTGCTGCTGCAGCTCGACGCCGCTGAACGCATTACCTGGACCGGCAAGTTCCGTGCCGCCTTGGATGATGCGTTGATCCTGCCGCGGCCCACCTCAGGGCACCTCGACATCTGGATCGCTACCGGCGGCACACCGGCGTCGTCAGTGCGGGCTGCACGCCTGGGCACGCCCGTGATCTTTGCCTTGCTTGGGGGAGCCGTGGGGAACTTCGCCCAGCACGCGCAGCTCTATCGCGAGACAGCTGTCCGGGCGGGCCATGACCCCTCGAACCTGAAGGTGGGCCTGAGCGGCGTCGGGCTGGTGTTGAGGAAGGACGCTTCAGCAGTCTTCAAGCCGTACTGGCTGGACACGATGAAGCGGATTTCATCGGAGCGGGGCTTCCCGATGCCGAGCGAGGTCACCTACAACATGCAGGCGGCACGCACCGGGGCGATCTTCGTGGGGAACCCCGAGGAAGTGGCGGAGAAGATTGTGCTGGCCCACTCACAGATGCAGCACGACCGCCACATTCTGCAGCTCGACTGGTCCTCCGTGCCGCAGGCGCAGGTACTCGAGTCGATTGAACTGCTCGGCACCGAGGTGCTGCCCATGGTGCGCCGCGAGCTCGGTGTGGTGGCGCCGTAGCGGTGAGCAACCTGGACAGGCCGGGTCAACCTGGACATTGGTGAGAGAAAAGCGAAAGTTGCCCACGGATGTCCAGGTTCCTCACCGAAACGGGCCAAGCGGGCACGACGACGACGCTAGCCGGGAATGCGTTCGCCGGCTTCCACCGGGACGCCGATGCGGTTACCGTCGATCGGCCGCGGGCAGGTGCCATACGGGGTGAACGCGCTCGGGTAGTTCAACGCACGGTTGAAGTCGAGCTGGACCCGACCATCAGATGACACCCGGTCGGTGACAAGGAAACGCCACCCGGCGGTGGTGTCCTTGTTCGTCGCATCGTGGAACGCCACTTTCAGGGAGCCGTCCCGCTGCTGTTCGGCCATCAGGGTGTGTTCATCGCCACCGATGACAAAGGAAACCGTTCCGGTCGCCTGGGCGACGTCGTCGACCTCGGGGTGGGCGGTCCGGATCGGTATCTCACGCGCCGCCGGAAAGGCAGTGTAGCGGCCCTCGGCCACCGCGAAGGAGTCGTACTCGAAGACGGGCACGCCGTCGAACCCAGTGAATGTGGGGGCCGTGTTGTCGCGGGTCCGCACCACGTAGCGGTTGCCGCGGACCGCGAGTTCCACCACTGTGTCCTGATAGCGCACCCAGTTAAGGGAATCGCCGTCGTCGAGGAGCTGGGTGATCGTTCCACTGACTGGCGCCCCGGTGCTTGCGAGGGTCAGGCCCTCAGCGACCTGGGCGGTCAGGGTGGCGCCCTCGGCGGAACCGGGCAGCCCTGCACTCCAGAGGCCGGGCACCAGTTCCAGTGCCGACGGCTCAGCAGGTAGCCACTGCAGGGACGTCAGGGTCAGCCAGCCATGGCCGACGGCGAGGGAGCCGTCACGCTGCTCACGGAAGCTGCGCCACTGCTGGAGGTGAGTCCGGTCAGGGGTGTGCTGGGTCATGGGAAATCTCCAAAAAGTCGCAGAACGGGTCAGAACGGGTGGAGGAGGCGCTGGACGAACCGTTTGGTCCGCTCCGCTTTGGGCGCCCGCAGCACGGTGTCGGGGTGGCCGCGTTCGATCACCACGCCGCCGTCCATGAAGACCACTTCATCGGCAACCTCGCGGGCGAAGGCCAGCTCATGGGTAACGATCACCATGGTCCATTGCTCGTCGGCTAGTTCCTTGATGACACCCAGGACTTCACCCACGAGCTCCGGGTCGAGCGCCGAGGTGGGTTCATCAAAGAGCAGCAGCGCCGGTTTCAGGGCCAGCGCGCGCACAATGCCGACCCGCTGCTGCTGCCCGCCCGACAGTTCAAACGGGTACTGGTCCTTCTTGTCGGCCAGTCCCACCCGGGCGAGCAGCGCCTCGGCGTCCCGGACGGCGTCGGCCCTGCGGGTTTTCTTGACCTGCATGGGTCCTTCGATGACGTTCTGAAGGACGGTCATGTGGGGAAACAGGTTGTAGTGCTGGAAGACCATGGCGCTCTGGTCGCGCAACGCCGACAGGTCCCTGGCTTTGACCTGCCCGCCGAAATCCACCGACGGTCCACCCGCGACCGAGACTGTTCCGCCGTCGGGCGTCTCGAGCCCGTTGAGGCAGCGGAGCACTGTGGTTTTACCGGAGCCGGACGGCCCGATCAGGGCAGTGACCTGACCGGGCCGGACCGCCAGGTCGATTGACTTCAGCACCACGTTGTCGCCGAACGATTTACTGAGTCCGGTCACGGTCAGCAGGTTTCCCGGTTCACCGGAGCGGCCGGCAGCGGGCTCAGTGTGCGACATAACGATCCAACCTCTTCTCCAGATAGGACTGCCCGCTGGAGAGAACGAGGCAGAACACCCAGTAGACCAGCGCGGCCTCCAGATACAACATCATGAATTGCTGGCTGAACGCTGCGATCTCCTGCGCCTGGCGGAACAGCTCGGTCACCAGGATCAGTGATGCCAGGGAAGTGTCCTTCACCAGGCTGATGAACGTGTTGGACAGGGGTGGTACCGACACGCGGGCGGCCTGCGGCAGGATAATCCGGCGCAGGGTCCGGGTGCGGGACATGCCAATGGTGTGCCCGGCCTCCCATTGGCCCTTGGGGACGGACAGGATCGCCGCACGGATGATCTCCGCCGCGTAGCCGGCCACGTTCAGGGAGAACGCGATGATGGCGCTGGGCCAGGGATCAATCACCAGCCCGATCGAGGGCAGCCCATAGAAGATGACGAACAGCTGCACCAGCAGGGGAGTGCCCCTGATGATTGAGACGTACACCCGGGCCGCTCCTGACGCGAACCGGTTGCTGCTCAACCGCATCAAAGCGATCACGAGCGCCAGGAGCAGGCCGAGGACAAACGACGACAGGGACAGCGGGATGGTGCCCGTCAGCCCGCCCAGGACCAGAGGCCAGAGCGAATCCCAGAACAGTGTCCAGTCGATGGTGTTCCTCCGTGTGGCTAGCCGGTGCTATTCGGTGACGTCGGAGCCGAAGTACTTCTCCGAGATCTCGGCAAGCGTACCGTCTGCACGCAGACTGGCGAGGGCCTCGTCGACCGCGGCAATCAGGTCGTCGCTGCCCTTGGTGAAGGCGAAGGCACTCAGGGATTCCTCATCGGTTTCAGCGGCGATCTTGATCGCGTCGGTGGGGTTGGTCTGCTGGTAGTCCAGGTAGGTCAGCGTGTCGTTGATCGTGGCGTCCACCCGCCCCTGTTCCAGGAGTGCGACTGACTGCGCCCACCCTTCGACTGCCTCAATTTCGGCGCCGCTTTCCTGCGCCAGTTCGTGCCAGTTGCTGGTCAGCGACTGGGCGGTGGTCTTACCCTCGAGGTCCTCGAAGGAGGTGATCTCGGTGTTGTCGGCGCTGGTGACGATCACACCGGTGCTGACCGTGTAGGGATCGGAGAAATCGTAGTTTTCGAGACGCTCGTCGGTGATCGAGACCTGGTTCGCGATGACATCGAACCGGCCGGCATCCAGCCCGGCGAAGATGGCGTCCCACTGGGTTTCCTCGAACTCCGCCTCAACACCGAGTTCCTCGGCGACGGCGGTGATGACCTCGACGTCGAACCCGGTCAGGTCCCCGGCGCCGCCCTCATGGAAACTGAAGGGACGGTAGGTTCCCTCGGTGCCGACGGTGATGACGCCGGCGTCCTGGATTTCCTGCAGCGTGGTGGGTCCCGCAGAGGCGCTGCCGTCAGCTGGCTCCCCGGTGGTTTCTCCGCCGCCGCAGGCCGCCAGGCCCAGGGTGAGAGCGGTGGCTGCGCCAAGGATTGAAAGACGATGGGTCAACATTTTTGCGGGTCCTTACTAACTGGGGATGGTTCAGGGGTCTCCTGCCGTTGTACAGGGCATGGTTGTGCGGGCACAACGTGCGGAGCCACATAGTGCAACAAAGCCCTCAGCGGAATTAGTTCCGGCCGCCGGTGTGATCCGTGCGACCTTGGGCCGCTCCGGGACTCGTCCCCGGAGGTTGCGGGCATAAGCTGAACACCAGAGCAACGGAGGCTTATACATGAGCATGGAAGGCGCTGCCTGGAATTCCCTGTACCGGATTTCCACCGCCAAGGACAGCAACAACAAATTCTCGAAGGAAACGCTGAAACGCATCCTGAGATTTGCTGTGCCGTACCGGACCAAACTGATCTTCTTCATCGCGTTGTCGGTGGTGTCCGCGTTCCTCGCGGTCGCGACGCCGGTCCTCGCTGGCCAGGTGGTCAACGAGATCATTGCCGGCACCGGGCTTGAGACAGTCATCTGGCTGGCCGTCGTCATCGCTCTGGTAGCGGTTGCCGACGCCGTGGTGTCCATGGCGACCCGCTGGTTCTCCTCGAAGATCGGTGAGGGAGTCATCCTGGACCTGCGCACCACCGTTTTCGACCACGTACAGAAAATGCCGATCGCCTTCTTCACCCGGACCCGGACGGGCGCGCTGGTGAGCCGGCTCAACAACGACGTGATCGGCGCACAGCAGGCCTTCAGCGGCACCCTCTCCGGGGTGGTCAGCAACATTGTGGCGCTCGCCCTCACCCTGGTGGTCATGCTGACGACGTCGGTCCTGGTCACCGTGCTGGCCGTCATCATGCTGCCGATCTTCCTGTTGCCCGCCCGCCGGATGGGCAACCGCCTCGCCGCCCTGCGTCGCGAGGCAGCCGACCACAACTCGGCGATGAGCACGCAGATGACCGAGCGCTTTTCCGCCCCCGGCGCCACCCTGGTCAAACTGTTCGGCCGCCCGGACGAGGAGTCGCAGGAATTCGCGGTCCGCGCCGCACGGGTCCGCGACATTGGCGTCCGGATGGCCATGCTCCAGTGGGTCTTCGTCACCGCACTGATGCTGGTCTCCGCGCTCGCCCTCGCCCTGGTGTACGGCCTCGGCGGTGCCCTGGCCCTGAACGGTGCGTTGAACACGGGTGAGGTGGTCACGCTCGCGCTGCTGCTCACCCGCCTGTACGCACCCCTGACCAACCTGGCCAACGCCCGGGTGGAAATCATGAGCGCGCTGGTCAGCTTCGAGCGCGTCTTCGAGGTCCTCGACCTGGACCCGCTGATCAAGGAGAAGCCCGACGCGGGACGTATCCCCGACGGTCCGGTCTCAGTGGAGTTCGACGACGTCCGGTTCGCCTACCCCTCGGCGGACAAGGTGTCCCTCGCCTCACTGGAGGAGGTCTCCACCCTGGATACCCGGGGCGGCGAGGAGGTGCTGCACGGGGTGTCCTTCCGGGTGGAACCGGGCCAGACGATCGCCCTGGTGGGAACATCGGGTGCCGGCAAATCCACGATCGCGCAGTTGCTGTCCCGGTTGTACGACGTCGACAGCGGCGCGGTCCGCCTCGCTGGCACCGACGTGCGGGACGTGACCTTCGAATCGCTCCGGCACACCATGGGCATGGTCACCCAGGACGGCCATCTCTTCCACGAGACCATCAAATCGAATCTGCTACTGGCACGGCCCGGGGCGACCGACGAGGAGATCTGGGACGCCGTCCGGCGGGCCCGGCTCGAACCGCTGCTGAGGTCACTGCCCGATCAGCTGGACACCATGGTGGGGGAGCGCGGCTACCGGCTTTCCGGCGGGGAACGCCAGCGCATGACGATCGCCCGGCTCCTGCTGGCCCAACCCCGGGTGGTGATCCTGGACGAGGCGACCGCCGCACTGGACTCCACCTCCGAGGCGGCAGTCCAGGCAGCGCTCAGTGAAGCACTGGAGGGGCGGACCGCCATCGTCATCGCCCACCGGCTCTCGACCATCCGCACCGCCGACCAGATCCTCGTGATCGAGGACGGCCAGATTGCCGAACGCGGAACCCACGACGAACTGCTGGAACGTGGCGGCAGGTACGCGGAACTGCACCGCACCCAGTTCGCGGTCAGGAAGAACGTGGCGCCGGGGCTCTAACGCCCTGTGGGCCGGTTCAGGTGGCAGGAGCAGCGGTGCCTGCCGCGCCGCCGCGGGGGCGCGGGTCCGGAATGTGAAGCAGCGGGAGCGCTGCGTTGACCATGGGCCCTATTAGGAGGGCAAAGGCGACGGTGCCGACGCCGACGGTGCCGCCGAGCAACCAGCCGATGGCCAGCACGGTGAGTTCGATGAGCGTACGAACCTTCCAGATCTTCCAGCCCCACTTCCGGTGAATACCGGTCATCAACCCGTCCCGGGGTCCGGGGCCCATCCGGGCACCGATGTACAGTCCGGTTGCCAGCGCCAGGAGGGTGAGCCCACCGGTAAACAACAGGATCTGCGCCCAGAGTTCCGTCGGCATCGGAAGTATGGCCAGGCCCACCTCTGCGCTGGGGCCCACCAGCGCCACGTTGAGTACCGTCCCGATGCCCGGCTTCTGCCGGATAGGAATCCAGAGCAGGAGCACCAGCAGCCCAATGATGTTCGTGGCGACACCGAAGGGGAGCCCCGACTGGAGTGCGACACCCTGCCCGAGTACGTCCCACGGTGACACGCCGATCCCGGCCTGGATCATCATGGCAATGGCAAAGCCGTAGCAGAACAAGCCAACCAGTAGCTGGGGGACGCGTCGGAGGAAGAGGTGGCTCATAGGGGCCGACATTACGCCCCGCGGCTGCTTCTCAACGATTCCGTTTCGGCGGTCCGGGTGAGGCGCGTCAGCAGCGTCAGATCCTTCTGGGGGCCGCTGACCCGCCACCTGTACTGCCAATGATCCCGACCCACCAGGACGAACTCTCCCCGGTAAACGTCGGGTGGGCACGGATGTACGGGCAAATCCTGGCCGGTGGAGAGGTCGAGGCAGTGGAAAAAGCGGCCGTCCGGGAAGAACACCTCTGCTGACTGGGGTTCGACTGTCGGCCGCCAGAACAGTTCGCGGGTCGCTGGTGTGGGTGAGGACCCGGCCCAGGCGAGGGAGCCGCGCTCGCCGTGGCGAAGGGCGCCGTCGTCGAACGTGAAGGTCGCGACGCCGGTGAACCGGCCCGTCAGACCGGAGGCGTGATCGGCCAGTGAACGCTCGACCGTCCAGGAGCCGTGCAGATAGTTGAGGAGCGTATCAGCGGCGCCGAGGCGAAACGGTTCATTCATCGGGCTACCCATCCACGGTGGTGCCCCTGGCCGGAATCGAACCGACGACCTTCCCTTTAGGAGAGGGACGCTCTATCCTACTGAGCTACAGAGGCGGGTACAGCGGTACCAGCTTACCTGCTTTCGGGCGCTGTCCCATTCGGGTCGGTCAGCAGTACCGGGAGCTTGCCGCGAACGCTGCCCGGAAGCAGGACCGCCAGAAGTCCTGCGATGGCTGAGAGCCCCAGCAGGACCCAGCGCGCGATGGTGAGCGCCGAGGCCAAGGCAACCTGGCCGTCGTCGGGCGCTGTGGCCGCCAGCATCGAATCTATTGCCACGTTTTCCCACAGGTCCACCACCGCGAACAGCAGCGGCGGGGCCCAAAGCAGCCAGCGCAGCCAACGGCGATCAACATTTAACTGGATCAGGAGAAGCCACGCGATGCCGAAGATGAGGGGGAACAGTGTTCCCGCAGTCTTATGGAGGTAGCTGAGCTGGCCGAGAGCGTCGTCGTCCATGGCCGCCTGCAGGGCGGCCACGTGGGCCGACCCGTAACCACCAAACATCATGTCGGGCATCGTCAGCCCCTCGGCGAGCTGGCCCAGCTGGCCCAGTGCGAGGAGGTGGTAGTACCCGAACAGGAGAACTGCCGTGGCAGCCGCGGCGATCAGGAGCATGTTCCCGTTGCTGCGTGGTGGAACTGCGGTTGGAGCGGCGTCGGGCATGCCGGCCGCGGCCGGTCCGTGCTTCTTGGCGATCTGCGCTCGGGTCTTGGACATGCAGTGATTATCCCAGCTGTCCGGATGAAATCAGATCCCACCATGTGAAACTGCGGATTTTCTGTGAACTACATCACGTTTTGGTGACAAATATGCCATTCGAAGCATCTGTGATTGCAAACACACCACGCTTTGCGGTTGTTTAGATGAATGGCAATTAACCAAGCACTACCTATGACCAGCGTTGCGGATGAAATTGGCTGGCTGGCTGAGGTCGAGGATGCGATCGATTCGGTTTTCGCTCCCGTAACTGAGGTGTTCTCCAACATCGTGTTCTTCCCCATCACCATTGGGGAGGTCAGCTTTCCTATAGTTGTCGCGTGGCTGATCGCCGCGGGCATCATCTTCACCATCTACTTCGGCTTCGTCCAGTTCCGGCACCTCAAGGTGTCCTACGAAGTGGTCCGCGGCAGGTATTCCTCCAAAGACGACCCGGGAGAGGTGCCTCACTTCCAGGCCCTGACCTCAGCACTGTCCGGCACGGTCGGACTTGGCAACATTGCCGGTGTCGGCGCGGCTATGGCCCTTGGTGGGCCTGGCGCAACATTCTGGATGATCCTGGCCGGTTTGCTTGGTATGGCCACCAAGTTCGCTGAATGTACCCTCGGGGTGAAGTACCGCGAGGTCCACCCTGACGGCACCGTCAGCGGCGGGCCGTTCAAATACCTCCCCATCGCTTTCGAGAAGTTTGGCCGACTGCCCGCAAAGATCCTGACGGGTATCTTTGCCGTCGCCATCCTCATCTTCGGTGTGGCTGGTGGCAATATGTTCCAGGCCAACCAGACCTTCGCCCAGGTGCAGAACGTCACCGGCGGCGCGGACGGATTCCTCGGCAGCGCGGGCGCTGCCCTGATCTTCGGTATTGTCCTCGCCGCACTTGTCGGCGCAGTGATCCTCGGTGGCATCAAATCAATCGGTGCTACCACCAGCCGGCTCGTCCCTGCCATGGCAGCCGTCTACATCACGGCCTGCCTCTTCGTGATCGTCGTCAACATCGGCAACGTCCCAGCGGCCTTCGGCTCCATCATCGAGGGTGCTTTCGCCCCCGCCNCAGGCGGCTTCATTGGTGTCATGATCGTCGGCTTCCAGCGTGCTGCATTCTCCAACGAGGCCGGCCTGGGCTCCGCAGCAATTGCCCACTCGGCAGTCAAGACCCGCCGTCCGGTCAGTGAAGGCTTCGTCGCGATGTTCGAACCGTTCATCGACACGGTGGTTATTTGCACCATGACCGCACTCACGATTGTCATTGCCAGCGCACCAAGCCTGCAGGCCGGAATCGACCAGGTGCAGGCCGGCGACGGCGCTCCCGACGGCGTGATCCTCACCTCGGATGCCTTCGCATCGGTCATTTCGTGGTTCCCGATTGTGCTGGCCATCGCTGTTGCCCTGTTCGCCTTCTCCACCCTGATCACCTGGTCGTACTACGGGCTGAAGGCCTGGGAGTACCTCTTCGGACGCAGCAAGGTGTCCGAAATCATCTACAAGTGCGTGTTCCTCTTCTTCACCGTCGTCGGCACCGTCCTGACCTTCGCCCAGGTCCTGAACTTCGCCGACGCCGCACTGTTCGTCTGTGCTTTTGTGAACCTGCTTGGTGTGTACATGCTGCTGCCGGTCATCAAGCGCGAGATGAAGGCCTACCTGGCCGACCGCAAGAGCGGCACGTTGCTGCAACTCGGTATCGACCATGACGATATCGAAGAAGCCAAG
>NZ_ASZW01000148.1:0-3456 GCF_000468215.1 Arthrobacter sp. CAL618
CCGCCTGGGTCAGCCTATATGTTGACTAACATGCTACATGCTGAGCAATCTACGGGGGGTCTAGTTCGTCACGCGCCTGCCCCTGCCCCGCATCGAGGCAATCCTGTGATGGTGGCTGATGACTGATAGAACCGGTTCTCCAAGGGCCGTCTACGCGGATGCGAATGAAGGCAGTATCAGGGCTATGCGCGACGCCGGCCAGTTACAACGGCTGAATGACCTAACGATGTTGGATGTGCATTACGGAACACCCGCCTCGCCATCGAAGTTCCTTTCAGTCGTCGACGATGCTGAAATTGTCATTATCGGTGGTGCTTTGCCTGATCTGGTTCTCCGTCGGGCTCCGAAGCTTGAGCTAGTTTGCTTCGTCGGCCAGGGCGCTGCCAACTTCGTGAATCTGCCCCTGGCCGCAAGCCGAGGGATCAAAATTGCCGTCACACCCGGCTACGGAACAGCAGCGGTTTCCGAGCATGTGTTAGCCCTACTCTTTGGAGTCGCTCGCCGCATTTCTGAGGGAGACCGGCATGTGCGCGAAAATCGCTGGCGCCCGTTTAGCCCCGGAACACAGCTGGCAGGAAAGACGGTTGGAATAATCGGCTACGGTGACATCGGTGCCCACACTGCGTCTCTGCTCAACGCTCTAGGGACACGGGTGCTCGTGTGGACCAGGTCCCCACCTGCCGGGGGCGCACCGGGAGTGCAATTCAAGCCACTGAATGATCTCCTGAAGGAATCGGATGTCGTCAGCCTGCATCTTGAGTTGAACGAGCAGACTAACGGGATGATTACCGGATCGATGCTCGACCTACTGAAAAGGGGTGCCATTCTTATCAACACTGCCCGTGCTGAGTTGATTGAAGAAGGTGCCCTCGAACGGCGGCTAACCGACGGTGTGCTGTCGGCGGGCCTCGACGTATTCATTACCGAACCGCCCCTACAGGACAATCCGCTCCTGAAATTGAATAACGTGGTCCTTAGCCCCCATCAGGGATACCACACCCCCGAAGCCTTCGCCGCAATGCTCGAGATGGTGGTCGATAACGTTCGTGACCATGTCAGCGATTCGCACAGTCACCCAGAGCCATCAGCTTGACCTCAAGACATAGCCCTCACCCGTCCCATCGAAAGCCAGGAGCAGCCACTATGCAGTATGAAAACTACATCGGAGGACGTTGGACGGGGCGAAATTTCACGACCAACGTAAACCCGTCGGATACGAACGACGAAATTGGTATGTATGCGTCAGCTGACGCTGACGATACGAATAGTGCCATCGAGTCTGCGGTCGCCGCGCAGTCAATCTGGCGCGCCTATCCCCCGTCGGAACGCATCAGTGTGCTCCGAAATATCGGTAATGCCCTGCTTGCCCGGAAGGATGAACTGGGTGCGGCCCTATCTCGCGAGGAGGGTAAACCCGTAAGGGAGGGAATCGCCGAGGCGGGGCGTGCGGGAAACACGTTCCACTACTATGCATCAGCTATCGAGCACGCCCAGGGAGAAACCTACTCTTCGGCTCTCCCTAAGACTCTGATACAGACCCGGCGCAACCCAGTCGGAACCGTAGGAATAATTACCCCGTGGAACTTCCCGCTGGCAATACCCGCTTGGAAGATCGCACCTGCGCTTGCATACGGCAACACCGTAGTCTTCAAGCCCGCGGAGTTGGTGCCCTCTTCGGCGTGGGCACTGACAAAAATCATTTCTGAGGCCGGTCTGCCGGATGGCGTGTTCAACATGGTCATGGGCAGCGGGAGTGTGGTCGGGAAAGCTATCACGACTTCATCGAGGCTCAACGCCGTGACGTTCACGGGTTCAAGCTTTGTCGGTGCGGAGATCGCCGCCGATTGCATCTCGCATGGCGCAAAACGGATCCAGGCCGAAATGGGCGGCAAGAATTCCCTGGTGGTTCTGGACGACGCTGACCTGACCATTGCCGTCGAGGCCATCATCGACGGCGCATTCAAGTCGACCGGTCAGCGCTGTACTGCGACGAGCCGCGTGATCTCGACCCCGCAAATGTATCCACGGCTGGTGGAACAGCTGTCGGCACGCATCCCAACGTTGAAGGTCGGGGACGCTCTCGATCCTTCAACCGACATCGGTCCGTTGGCAAGCCAGCAACAACTCAATCAGGTCCGGAAATACGTCGAGCTTGGGGTCTCGGAAGGCGCCGAATTGATCGCTGGCGGACATGAAATACGGTCGGCGTCGCCTGGATTCTATTTTGAGCCCACACTCTTCGCGGGCGGACACTCTCAAATGAGAATCAACCAGGAAGAGATCTTCGGCCCGGTCGTTTGCCTCATCGAAGCCCCAGACGTCGATAGTGCAATTGCGCTGGCTAACGACACCCAGTACGGGCTCGCGGCCGGAATCATCACCGACTCTCAACGGTCGATTGAGAGATTCTTGGATTCAGCGGACGCCGGTATGCTCCACGTCAATCGATCGACGGCAAACACTGAATTACACGTGCCTTTTGGCGGCAATAAGTCATCGAGCTATGGCCCCCGCGAACAAGGCACGGCCGCCCGCGACTTCTTCACAAGTACTTCCACCATCTATTCGACAACTGGAACCGACTAAGGGATTGCCCTCGGGGTGGTAACTGTTCCCAACAGCCGCGCATGCTAGGTGCGACGGCGCTTTAGGGTGCTGGAGCGCGATACACCAAACCGGGATCATGTCCTCGGGACCGGTGCAGCCTGGCGGGAGCACCATGTCAGCAGCGCGCTAACCGGCCACGAAAACAGGGGCGGCGCAGGTTGGCGACGGATCCCGCGGCTGGTTGGATCGCCAAGCCTACCGCCGCCACGACACACCCGGAGATCGGGCTTAAGGGGATCCACTCGTTAACGCAAAATAGGGCGGGAATTGCTTCCCGCCCTATTTCAGTGGTCATTGACCACTAAGTCGAACTAGACGACCTGGATGTTTACGGCCTGAGGACCCTTGGGGCCCTGCTCGGTCTCAAAGCTAACCTTCTGGTTCTCGTCGAGGGACTTGAAGCCGCTCGAGTTGATAGCGGAGAAGTGAGCGAACACATCGGCGCTGCCATCTTCTGGCTCGATGAAGCCGAAGCCCTTGTCAGCGTTGAACCATTTCACGGTACCTGTTGCCATTTTTAAAACATCCTTCTGGAAATATGAAACTGATCCCGACTGTCGGGTAGTTTCAGTCGCGGCGTTCGTTTCCCGCTTCTACAGAAAAAGCGGCTGGCCCGTCTGGGTTTCGCCGCTTGAAATACAAAATGCGCAACACTACAACTGCGTACGAGTCTACATGGATTTCGCCCAAGGTAAAAACAGGCGCTGCGCCCGGCTCTCTTGGACGCCGGTCCGCACCCTGCACGGTAGAGGGAACCATTCGGGCAGGATGCCCAGTTAACCTGTCGACACGTTGGTGCCGATGAAAGGGGTGCGTGATCGCAAGTAGCGAGACCAGCGGGCGACGACG
>NZ_ASZW01000149.1:0-10726 GCF_000468215.1 Arthrobacter sp. CAL618
CGCGCTGGGCGGCCCTGGGGGTTCTCCTGCTCGGGGTAGCCGGATCGGTGCTGGTGTTCCTTGGCCCCGGCCTGGCTGGTGGCTTGCGCCTGGAGGGCAGCTCCTTCCTGGACGCTCCCGAGTGCACTGTCGAAACGCTTCAGGGCGACGTCGGGCTTGACCGCGACGAGGCGAAGCTGGCCACCACTGCTGTTGCGCTCCGCCTCCGGGGACTGGAAACCCCCGACACCACTGGCATTGACCCTGCGGTCCTGCAACGACTGGCTGAGGGGCCAACCGATGACGCCGGTCCCAGCCTGAGCTGCCGTGGCTCCGCAGCCAGCGACCTCGAGGAACAGGAGCTGACCGACTCTGGACTCACGCCCCGCGCCGAACAGGTGCGGGTGACCATGACCGAGGTCTTCGGCGACCAGAGCCTGGGTGGGTTCGCTCCGGGCGGGGTCGGCCAGGGACACGGCGGAGAATCCACTCACTACGACGGTCGGGCCATCGACATTTTCTTCCGCCCGGTGAACGAGGACAACCGGCGCCAGGGATGGATCCTGTCGCATTGGCTCGTCGCGCATGCCGACGACCTGGACATCCAGTACGTCATTTTCGACGACGAGTTCTGGAGCGCTCATCTATCCCGGGGTGGTTGGCACTACTACGAAGCACCTGCCCCGGGTAATGAGATCCTGCGTCACCTCGACCACGTGCACGTCGATGTACTCGATGGCGGCACCAGCTAACGCCCCCACCCTCATCGCTGGTCAGGGTCCGGAGGAGCCGATAGCGGCGAGATTCACCGTCCCGGCCACCGCCCCGACCGCCACTGTGCCGGCTGCCTCACGCCCGAGATACCAGCCTTTCGTGCGCTGAGCCCCTTCGCCTGGCCGGATCTGCCATCGGGTATCGCTGACCCGCACGATCGGCGCTGTCGCCGTGAGCGTGAGAGTCACCGGGAGAACGACGGTGTCGGTTACCGTCTCGCCACCCTGGCATCCGTCCGTAACGAATCGCTCGAACTGGATGGCCCCCGAGGCGGTCGCCGTTCCCAGCTTGCGGCCGATACTCAGCACACCCGGCCCCGACCCGACAACGAATTGCTCACGGAGGGCGGTGGCGCCGTCACCGCAGTCGACCAGCTCAACGGTGAGGCTCGACGCGCTGACCGTCGTTACTCGCTCCGGTGGGCTAGTGGTGCTGGCCTGCACGATCGCGTCCTCGAAGAGAACCCCAAGGCCGCCGGCAGGTTCAAACTCGGCACTGTAGTCACCCCGCGCCCCGGTGCCGCCTGGCGGGGCGACCGGATCCGGCGCAACCGGAGCTTCGCCGCGGGTACGCTGCCGTTCGACGGCGAATTTCAGGAACGCGGCGGGGCTCTCGACGCCGGCGATGAGCGAACCAACGCTGAGGGTACCGGTGCCATCGCGCGCAAAGTCGTAGGATCGTCCACTCGACCGGTCGGAGCCCGACGAGGTGGTGCCGCCAATACCCGTGAAGAACCGGGGGGTCGTCCCAGTAACTGTGATCTGGACTTCCTGTGCGGACAGCACCGAGACCGACTCAGGTTCACCGCAGCCCGGGCTGTCGGTGACTCTCAGATCCACGATTGCGTGCCCCACAGCCTGGTCGAGGCTGCGCCCTATGTCGAGCTCTACCGGACCGGGCTCTCGCGACTCCCGGCCTTCGGTCTGGACTGTGGTGGTGGCAATGTCCTCACTCAGGTCAGGGCAGCTGATCGTGGCCGCCCGGGACAGGAACACCTCCACCGATGCCTCGCCTTTGACCTCCTGCCGGAATGAGACGGCACCCGCGTAGGCTCCGTCGGTCTCCGGGAAAAGATTGACCGCGGCCTGGTAATACCGCAGGTCACTGAGCTGCGTACCGCCGGGTGGCGCCGCTGCTGCGGCCGTAAAGAGGGTCGGAGCGACGAGCAGCACCGTGAGAACGCCGCCCGCCCATGTACGCTGCACACCCGTACCTGGCTTCATGGCCTGCTCCCTGCTCTCCCCCAGATGGTACTCCCGGGGAAGGTACAAGTCACCGGTTTAATCACCCCAGTTCGCTGCCTCATAGCCTTTCGGGCCCCACGCGATTCGTCGGTGGCGCGTGAGAGCATTAATCCATGCCACGGACCAGCTCCCCCATGATCGATGTCACCGACATCATCCGGATGGTCGGTGGCGCCTCGTTCCAGCGCGGGCAGACCTATGCAAAACAGGGTGCGGTCACCCAGCTCGACTGGGACCCCGCGGGCAACACCCTCGACGCGCGGGTGCAGGGAAACTCTCCCGCCGCCTACCGCACCCGCCTCTTCCTGAGCGAAAAGGGCGACGGGCGGTTCCACCTGAGGGACAGCTTCTGCAGCTGCCCCATCAGCCTCGACTGCAAACACGTCGCCGCCACAGCGCTGCAAAGCAACACCGAGCATCTGCTCTCCCGGAAGGAACTCACGACCCCCGTCCGGAAGGCAGCGCAGGTCGGTTGGCAAAGTTCGCTGACCGGGCTGATCACTCCAACGCCCGACGACGGCGCCGCCACTCCGACCCCGCCCACCCCGCTGGCGCTTCAGTTTGAGCTGCGCGCCGCCGCGAGCCCGCAGCACGGCTGGGGGTCACCCCGATCATCGCGGAAGGCAGCCACACCACGGCTCGGGGTGCGCCCGGTGGTCCGCAACAGCAAGGGCAATTGGGTCAAGAACAACCTGTCCTGGGGCAGCATCAGCTACCAGACCTACGGTGTCCTCCTCGACCCCGACCAGCACCGGTGGTTCTCCCAGTTCCCTTCCCTGCATCGGGGAACCGGGGTCAGCTACTTCGGCAACAACGACTCGTGGCTCTATCTGGAAGACTTCAGCAACCCGCTGCTCTGGCAGCTGCTCAAGGAAGCGCAACGCCTCGGCGTCGAGTTTGTTGGCTCGACCAAGGGCGTCTCGGTGGTCCTGGCCGGCCTGGCCAGCCTGAAACTCGACGCGACCTCCACCCCGGACGAACAGTTGCAGCTGTGCCCGGTGCTGGAAATCAACGGTCATCAGCACCCAGCGGACACCGCCAGGCCGATCAGCACCCACGGCATCTACACAGTGCAGCCAGGCAGCCCCACCCAGAGCACTGTCATTACGCTGGCCCCCACACCCAGGCGTCTCACCGATCACGACATCGGGTTGCTGTTGCAGACGGCCCCGGTGGTGATCCCAGCCGGGGAGAAGCCACTGTTCCTCGACAGCTTCTATCCGCGGCTGCGCCAGGCCATCGAAGTGATCAGTAGTGACGAGTCGGTGACGTTCCCTGACATCGCCCCTCCCCTGCTGATCCTGACCGCTCGTTACACGTCCGGCGACCGGCTGGAGCTGTCCTGGGACTGGGAGTATCGGCTCGGCCAGGACGTCACGCGCAAACCGCTGCGACCGGTCCCCGGCGGGCAGGACTATCGGGACCCGTCCGCCGAAACGGAAATCCTCCGCACCGCACGCGCCCACCTCGGAACCACCCCGCTCCAGGCGCTCACTCTCGAGGACATGGCAGCCCTCGAGTTCACCGAGGACACCCTGCCGCAGCTCCTGGAACTGGCTGGCGTCAGGGTTGACGTGATCGGCGACCAGCCCACCTACGAGGAACTGACCGAGCCCGCCCAACTGATCATCACCACAGTCGAAACCGACAACCGCGACTGGTTTGACCTCGGCGTCCTCGTGACAGTGCAGGGGCGCAAGATCCCGTTCGACCACATCTTCCGGGCCCTCGCGGAGGGAAAGAAGAAGATCAAGCTGGTGGACAACAGTTACCTGTCCATGAACCAGCCCGTGTTCGAGCAGCTCCGCGAACTGATCGAAGAGGCCCGCGCGCTGAACGAGTGGGAGCCGGGCCTGAAGATCAGCCGGTATCAGGCAGGGCTGTGGGCCGAGTTCGAGGACCTCGCTGAGGAAACCGAGGAGGCTCAGGGGTGGCGGAGCGCCGTCGCAGGGCTGAACGACCTGCAGGAAATCACCCCCACCTCTCTGCCCTCTACCCTGATCGCCACGCTCCGCCCGTACCAGCAGGACGGTTTCAACTGGCTGGCCCTCCTCCACCACCACGGACTCGGCGGGGTCCTGGGCGACGATATGGGCCTCGGCAAGACCCTGCAGACCCTGGCCCTGCTCGCCCACGCCAAGGAAACCGGCGAAACCAAACCGTTCCTCGTCGTCGCGCCCACCTCGGTGGTTCCCAACTGGGTGGCCGAGGCCCAGCGCTTCACACCTGGCCTCGCCATCGTCGGGGTCACCGACACCCAGGCGAAAAGCGGCAGTGATCTGGCGGCGCTGACGGCGGGGGCGGACGTCGTCGTCACCTCCTACACCCTGTTCAGGCTCGACTTCGAGGGCTACCAGGCACAGGAATGGGCTGGCCTGATCCTCGACGAGGCGCAATTCGTGAAGAACCGCACCGCCAAGGTGCACCTGTGCGCCAAGGAATTCTCGGCGCCGTTCAAGCTCGCCATTACCGGCACGCCGATGGAGAACAACCTGATGGAGCTGTGGTCGCTGTTCTCCATCACCGCGCCGGGCCTGTTCCCGTCGGCCCGCCGGTTCACCGAGGACTACCGCAACCCGATCGAGAAGTCCGGCAACACCGAACGCCTCGCCCGCCTGCGCCGAAGGATCAGGCCGCTGCTGATGCGGCGCACCAAGGAGGCTGTCGCCTCTGACCTGCCCCCTAAACAGGAGCAGGTCCTGGAGGTTGAGCTGCATCCCCGGCACCGGAAGATCTACCAGACCCACCTGCAGCGCGAACGCCAAAAACTGCTCGGCCTGATCGAGGACCTGGACCGCAACCGGATGATCGTCTTCAGGTCCCTCACCCTGCTGCGGATGCTGAGCCTGGACGCCTCGCTGGTGGATCAGGCGTACGACGGCGTCCCGTCGGCGAAGCTCGACGTCCTGTTCGAACAGCTCGAGGATGTGGTGGCCGAGGGGCACCGGGCCCTGGTGTTCAGCCAGTTCACCTCGTTCCTGAAAAAAGCCGCCGAGCGGCTAACTGCCCAGGGGATCGAGTACAGCTACCTCGACGGGTCCACCCTGCGCCGCGGGGACGTGATCAACAAGTTCAAGGACGGCCGGGCGCCGGTGTTCCTGATCAGCCTCAAGGCCGGCGGGTTCGGCCTGAACCTCACCGAAGCCGACTATGTGTTCCTCCTCGACCCGTGGTGGAATCCCGCCACCGAAGCGCAGGCCGTCGACCGCACCCACCGCATCGGCCAGACCCGCAACGTCATGGTCTACCGGATGGTGGCCACCGGGACCATCGAGGAAAAGGTGATGAAGCTCAAGGAACAGAAGGCCAAACTGTTCAGTTCGGTGCTCGATGATGACGCCGTCTTCAGCTCAGCCCTGACCGCCGACGACATCCGGGGCCTGTTGGAGGGCTAAAGTCGAAGGGGTGAGTCAACAACTATCAGCCGACCTGCCCGCAGCCACCCCCACCACCGGATTTGTCCAGGTGCGCGGAGCTCGGGAAAACAATCTCCGCAACGTGAGTGTCGACGTGCCACGGGATGCAATTGTCGCCTTCACCGGTGTCTCCGGCTCGGGAAAATCCTCACTCGCCTTCGGCACCATCTACGCCGAAGCGCAGCGCCGGTTCTTCGAATCCGTCGCCCCCTACGCGCGTCGTCTGATCCAGCAGGGTTCCAACCCGCGGGTCGACGAAATCACCGGTCTGCCGCCCGCCGTCGCCCTCCAGCAACGCCGCGGCACACCCAGCTCCCGCTCGACGGTGGGCACCGTCACCACCCTGTCCAACTCGGTGCGGATGCTTTTCTCCCGGGCGGGCACCTACCCTGAGGGCGCCGAGTCGCTGGACTCCGATTCCTTCTCCCCCAACACCGCCGCCGGCGCCTGCCCACAGTGCCACGGACTGGGCATCGCCCACACCGTCAGCGAGGAATCCCTGGTTCCGGACACGTCCCTGACCATTCGCGACGGCGCCATCGCCGCCTGGCCGGGAGCCTGGCAGGGCAAAAACCTTCGCGACGTCCTGGGCGAACTTGGTCACGACATCGACACCCCGTGGCACCAGCTCCCGAAGGAATCTCGTGACTGGATCCTTTTCACCGAAGAGCAGCCGGTTGTCCAGGTCACCCCCCAGCGGGACCGGGTCGCCAAGCCCTATAAGGGCCGCTTCTGGAGCGCGAAGAGCTATGTGCTCCACACGCTCGCCGACTCCTCCAGCCAGTCGATGAGGGAACGTGTCCTCCAATTCATGCACAGCGGCCCCTGCCCGCTGTGCGAGGGCAGCGGCCTGCAACAGGCCGCGCTCGCCGTGACCTTCGCCGGGTACTCGATCGCCGAGCTCACCGCTGTCCCCCTGGCCGAGCTCGCGGCGATCGTTGAACCCACCGCCACCCTGCAGCACGCGGGATCCAGCTCACGCGCCCTGAGCTCCGGTGAAACCACGGAGGTTGCCGTCACCCTGACCAAGGACCTGCACCAGCGCGTCAGCGTGCTGCTGGACCTGGGGCTGGGCTACCTCAGTCTCCGCCGACCCACCCCCACCCTGTCCCCCGGTGAGATGCAGCGGTTGCGGATCGCAACCCAGCTCCGTTCCGGCCTGTTCGGTGTGATCTACGTCCTCGACGAGCCCTCGGCCGGTCTGCATCCCGCCGACGCGGAACCGCTGCTGGAGGTGCTGCAGCAGCTCAAGTCCTCGGGTAACTCGGTGTTCGTGGTGGAACACGACATGGACGTGGTCCGCAGCGCGGACTGGGTGGTCGATGTGGGACCCAAAGCCGGCGAAGCTGGCGGCGCAGTCCTCTACAGCGGTGCTGTGGCGGGACTGGCCGACGTCGAAGCCTCAGTCACCCGCCCGTTCCTCTTCCCGGAACAAGCGCCACCCGCCGCCCCTGCATCACTGCGGGAACCCAGCCGCTGGCTCACGCTCAGCGACATCACCCGGCACAACCTCCGCGGCCTTGACGCGGCCATACCCCTCAACGTGCTGACCGCCGTTACCGGTGTCTCCGGCTCCGGCAAGTCCACGCTGGTCTCCCAGGTGCTTGCCGACGTCGTCAACGATTACCTGCGGGCGGGCGCCCCGGCGGAGGATTCCGACGACGACGGCAGCGACCGCGACTGCGCACCCGGGGACCACATGACCGTGGGCCATGTGGAAGGCCTCGACCTGATCGACCGGCTGGTCCGGGTGGATCAGCGCCCGATCGGCAGGACCCCCCGGTCCAACCTCGCCACCTACACGGGCCTGTTTGACACCGTGCGCAAGCTGTACGCCGCCACCGACGAAGCCAAAGCCCGCGGGTACGGAGCCGGCCGATTCTCCTTCAATGTGACCGGCGGCCGTTGCGAGACGTGTCTCGGCGAGGGATTCGTCTCGGTCGAGCTTTTGTTCCTGCCAGGCAGTTACGGGCCGTGCCCCACCTGCGACGGAGCGCGCTACAATCCGGAGACCCTTGAGATCACCTATCAGGGCCGGACCATCGCCGATGTCCTCGGACTTACCGTCGACGCCGCCGCGGAATTCCTCGCCGACGTTCCGGCCGCTGCACGCAGCCTCACCACGCTCCGCCAGGTGGGGTTGGGCTATCTGCGGCTCGGCCAGCCAGCCACCGAGCTCTCCGGCGGTGAGGCGCAACGTATCAAGCTCGCCACCGAGCTGCAACGCGCCCGCCGCGGCCACACCCTGTATCTCCTGGATGAGCCCACCACCGGGTTACACCCGTCGGACGTGCAACTGCTGCTCGCGCAGCTGAACAACCTGGTCGACGCCGGCAACACCGTCGTCGTCGTCGAACACGACATGTCGGTGATCGCCGCGGCGGACTGGGTGCTGGACCTGGGTCCTTCCGGCGGCGACGACGGCGGCCGGATCGTGGCCGAAGGGACGCCGTCGTCGGTCGCTGACAGCACTGTCAGCCGAACCGCGCCCTACCTGACGCGGAGACTCAACACCGCCGACTGAGGACGTTCAACCACCTAACCTGGTCAGCGGCGCTGCCCGCTGATGGCCTGTTTTCCCGCCGCATTCGCGCTGGGGTGGTAACTGTGGCTCTGATCGGCGACCGGGCCGGTGCCGGCAATTTCACGCATTTCTTCGATGCCTGCGACCGCTTCGGGTTTCGTCTGGTAGTAGGTGGAAACAGCCACCAGCGCGCCGTCTCCTGCCATGAGTTTGATCCGGTACCCGCCGTCGTGCGCATCCACTATTTTGAAGTAGCCTGACACTTTCTTACCTCCTTGTAAGGAATGTCTGAACGGTACCTACATACTAAGCATCCTTAGGTCCAATGGGTACGGTCCGGGAGGATATTTTCGCGGTATTTTCAGGTCTTTCGTCCTATCCGGCTTCCTCTACCAGCGGTAAAATAGAAGTGCTGGCACGGTAGTCACACCACTGCCAGCGGCCCTGTAAAAGCCCGGCGAATAGGTTCCAATTTCATCAGGTTCTTTTCTCGATCCAAGGGAGGGGAAATGACTACAGCATCACACCATGCACGTGACTTTCACGTGACCCATGAGCTTGTTCGCGCTGGCTCAATGGGAATGGGAGTAGTCTTTCTGCTTTTGGGCGTTCTGGCCTTTGTGCCAGGACTGACGACACAGTATGGTTCGCTGGCCTTGGCTAGCGGCTCGGAGGCGCTGCTCTTCGGCGTCTTCCAGGTGTCCATCCTGCTCAACCTCGTCTATCTGGTTGTCGGAGCAGCCGGGATCATCATGAGCAGGGACAGCTTCGGTGCCCGCAATTTCCTGCTGGGCAGCGGTGCCCTGTTTTTGATCATGTGGATCTACGGGGTGGTCATCGATCTCAACTCGACGGCCAACTTCCTGTCCTTCAATGCGGCGGGTAACTGGATGCACCTGGTTCTCGCGTTGGTCGCGGGCGCCGTAGCTATTGTGCATATCGCCCGGACCCGTGGAGGTGGCCAATCAACCAATACCTAATCAGCGGCCTACGGCCCAGATCATAAATGTTGCCTTGCACCGACCCTGTTGGTGCAAGGCAATCTGGTTTAAGGCGATTGCAACCTACTTGCAACCTTGGTGCAACCCAGATCACGATACGTTCACTATGAGCCCGGTCACCGACGACAGGGCTGTTCGGAAACGGAAGGGAAGCTCATGCCTGGAAACAAAGCCGTTGCTTACAAAGGACCCGGGAAAGTGGAGGTCATCGATATTGACTATCCCACCTTCGAGCTAAAAGATGGACCAGGAGTGAACCCGGCCAATGTGGGCCGTCAGGTGCACCACGGTGTCATCCTCAAGACTGTCACTACGAATATTTGCGGCTCCGACCAGCACATGGTCCGGGGCCGTACTACTGCCCCCTCCGATCTGGTGCTGGGCCATGAGATCACCGGCGAAGTCGTTGAGGTAGGCCGCGACGTCGAATTCATCAAGGTGGGCGACATCTGTTCGGTGCCCTTCAACATTGCCTGCGGACGCTGCCGAAACTGCAAGGAACGCAAGACGGGTATCTGCCTGAATGTGAACCCCGACCGCCCGGGAAGTGCCTACGGGTACGTGGACATGGGCGGCTGGGTGGGAGGCCAGGCGGAGTACGTCCTGGTGCCCTACGCCGACTGGAATCTACTCAAATTCCCGGACCGGGATCAGGCCTTGGAGAAAATCCTGGACCTGACCATGCTCTCGGACATTTTCCCCACGGGATTCCACGGCGCGGTCTCCGCGGGGGTGGGCGTTGGCTCCACGGTCTATGTTGCTGGTGCGGGCCCTGTTGGCCTTGCAGCAGCTGTATCGGCGCAGCTGCTCGGAGCCGCTGTGGTGATCGTCGGCGACCTCAACGAGGAACGCCTGGCGCAGGCTCGCAGTTTCGGCTGCGAGACCGTGGACGTATCCAAGGGCGATCCGAAGGATCAAATCGAGCAACTGATCGGTGTGCCCGAGGTGGACTGTGGTGTGGATGCGGTGGGCTTCGAGGCGCGCGGCCACGGGTCTGATGCATCCCACGAGGCGCCTGCCACGGTGCTCAACTCGCTGATGAGCCTCACCGCTGCTGGCGGCGCACTGGGCATCCCTGGCCTGTATGTGACGGGTGACCCGGGAGCCGTGGACGACGCCGCGAAGGTCGGGTCCCTGTCCATCAGCCTCGGAACTGGCTGGGCCAAGTCCCTGTCCTTCACCACCGGCCAGTGTCCGGTGATGAAGTACAACCGGGGCCTCATGATGGCGATCCTGCATGACAAGGTGCAGATTGCCAAGGCGGTGAACGCCAAGGCGATCGGTCTGACTGACGCACCTCGCGGCTATCAGGAGTTCGACGCCGGTGCCGCCACCAAGTACGTGCTCGATCCTCACGGGTACGTGGCTTCGTAAGACGCATCTGGGCTGCGGGCGCCACTTCTGGTGCCCGCAGCCTTGCGTGTCAGGTGCCAGCGGCCGGGTTTGTCAGGGGAGTCAGGGGAACAGCGAAGCGCCTCTGTACGGCGTCAGGGCGTCCTTCTGCTCCTCGCTGAGCCGTAGGACGCTCCCTGAGTTCGTGTCGACAAAGGCGAGGATCGTTTCCGCCTTTACACAGGCCACCCCGGTGAGGGGGTCCAGGACCAGGTAGGAGAGGGTGAAACTGGCCGGTTTGAGGGCACTCACCCAGACATCGATCCGCGCCGGAACGTTGCGGTAATCGAGGGTGTCCACAAACCTGACCCGGTGCTCGACCACGAGCGCCTGGATGCCCGGATTGACCGAGGAAAACAGTGCAACCGGAGGCTGGTCACCCTCGGCTCCCGTCCC